>JASHTH010000097.1 GCA_030040655.1 Acidobacteriaceae bacterium
AACGGAAATCTGCTCTGCTCGGCAGGGAATTTCGGCACCATCCTCTCGGCGAATTCCTACGGCGATAAGCCGCCCCGACAGATTCAACTGAGCATGAAGTACGTCTTCTGACTTCGGAAATTGCTACAGGTTTCCGAGATTCGTAGGGTAAATCGGCGAACTTAAACGCAGATCCTTCGACTCGGCTTGGCGCTCAACGACCCCAGCGGGCAAGGACCGCCCGCCGGGGACCCCGGATACGCGCCAAGCCTCGCCCAGGATGACATTGTTCTTCATGCTGCGGACTTTAGACTCACGACATTGGGAGGTATTGCGATGGCCTTTGCACTCACCACAACTGCCTTTGCCGAAAACGCAGCCATTCCCAGGAAACACTCCTGCGACGGCGCCGACCTTTCGCCCGCTTTGAATTGGAGTGACGTCCCGGCTGCAGCCCAGTCCCTGGCGCTCATTGCGGACGATCCCGACGCGCCTGTGGGCACGTGGACGCATTGGATTCTCTGGAACATTCCTGCAGAAGTAACCGGCTTACCCGAGGGGGTGCCCAAGGTGCAGGTCATCGAGAACGGCGCGCTCCAGGGAAAGAACGATTTCAAGCGCATCGGCTATGGAGGGCCGTGTCCGCCGCCAGGCAAGCCCCATCGCTACTTCTTCAAACTCTATGCCCTCGATGCAATGCTCGACGTGAGGGGAGGCGCGAGCAGAAAGGAACTGGAAGCGGCGATGAAGCGGCACGTGTTGTCTCAGGCCGAAGTGATGGGAAGATACGGACGGTAGTGTCTTTCTTTTCATGACCGGCCAGGTTGGTTGATCGCGCGGATGCGGAGGAATCGCCGGAGAACTTCTGCTAGGGACAAGGAGGCCGCTGGATCTCGATCCGCCAGAGGCCGGCGCGGCGAGCTGCCTCCAATGCCCGGTCGTATTCCTTGCTGCCGATACGCCGGTTGATCTCTGCAAACTGTCCCTCTGAGACGCGCCCGGCGGGGCGATATTGACTCATCACGTTGATGTAGGTGTCGCGCGAGACCTCGCTGGCAAGGAAACGCATGATCGATTCGGTTCCGGCGATCTCACCGGGCATGACCAGATGACGCACCAGCACGCCGCGCTTGGCCAGGCCCAGCTCGTCGCACTTCAACACGCCGGTCTGGCGGTGCATTTCGCGTATGCTGCGCCGCGCCGCCTCGGGGTAGTCTTTGGCCTTCACGTAGCGGAGGGATGGCTCGCTATCCCAGAACTTGAAATCGGGCATGTAGATGTCGACGACGCCATCGAGAAGTTGCAGACTATCCAGCGAATCGTAAGCGGAGGTGTTGTAGACCAAGGGCAGGCGCAAACCCCGATCGGCGGCGATCGCGACCGATTCGATCACTTGCGGCACCACATGTTCCGGGGTCACAAAGTTGATGTTGTGGCATCCCACGGCCTGCAACTCCAGCATGATTTCGGCCAGCCGCTGCGGCGATGTCTCGGAACCGCGCTGCGCCTGGCTGATGTCGTAGTTCTGACAGAAAACGCATCGCAGGTTGCACATGGAGAAGAAGATGGTGCCGCTGCCTCGCCAGCCGCGCAGGCAGTTTTCCTCGCCGAAGTGCGGGAAATAGGTGCTTACCTGCGCATACCTTCCCGTATGGCAAGCTGCTGTCTTGTCGGCGATGCGATCGACGCCACAATCCCGGGGGCAGACCAGGCAGTGGCGCAAACGCTCCAGGGCTTCAGCGGCGCGCCGGCGCAACTCGCCCGAGCGGCTCAGCGCCAGGTACGCCGGCTCGAATTCGCCGCTGGGAAGGACGAAAAGATCGGCTGCGGATGACGAGCTCGCCATGGGGCGATTGTAGCTCGCATCGGTTTCAAGCGGACTCAAGATCAGGTCTCCGTGGGAGCCGCTGCCCAGGCGATGAGAGCGACCTTCGTTCAAGAGAACATATGGACGCAAGGAGGACGGTGTGCGGCTGACTCACGCTGTTTTTCGATCACGATCTTGCCTGCTTCTCCGGCGCCAGCGGCAATCGGATATAAAAGGTGGTTCCTTTCCCAATCTCGCTGTCGAAAGTCAGCGATCCTTTGTGGCGTTCCACGATGACGGAACGGGCGATCGCCAGGCCCTGCCCGGTGCCGCGCCCCACTTCCTTGGTGGTGAAGAAGGGGTCGTAGATCTTGCCGCGAATTGCCTGCGGTATGCCCGAGCCGGTATCGGAGATGCTGATCAGCACCGTGTCGCCCTCGGCCGCCGTGCGAACCCGTATGCGACCCTTCTCGCCGTTTTTCACCACATCGGCTATGGCATGAGCGGCATTGACCAGCAGATTCAGGAAGACTTGATTCAGGTCGCTGATGTTGCAGACGACCAGCGGCAACTCGCCAAATTCGGATTCGATCTCGGCAACATACTTCAGCTCGTTTCGCGCCACCGTCATCGTGCTCTGCAGGGCGCGATTCAGATCGGCGGCTGCCATCTCCTTGCCTTCAGGGTGAGCGAATTCCTTCATGGCGCGCACGATCGTCGCCACTCTCTCGACACCGTCCAGAGTCTGCGCAAGCGCCGCAGGAATCTCTTGTAGCAGATAACTGCAATCGGTCTCCTTCTCGACGCGTTGCACCTCTGCCATGAGATCGGGGCTGACCGAGCCGGAAGCAGAGGCCTCGCGCAGTTCACTGTAGCGGCCAAGGACAGCCTCGAGGGATGTAAAGGCATCGCGCAAAAAGCGGACATTGTCGCCGATGAATTGGACCGGAGTGTTGATTTCATGGGCGATTCCCGAGGCCAGGCGACCCACGGATTCCAGCTTTTGCGCGTTGCGCAATTCCATCTCCGCCTGATGACGTACGGTATTGTCTCGCGCAATCCCCTGGACGCCGATCGGAGATCCGTCCTCATAGATCAGCCGTGGCTTCACTTCGATCAATACGTGGCGGCCATCCTTGGCTACGATCTCAACTTCGGCCTTGATATCTTGTCCTCCCGCAAACAGTCGGGCGCGCATATGTTGAGCGGTCTCGAGCGATGCGGGGGCCACCAACTGCCAAACCGTAAGTTGATTCACTTCCTCCTGCGAACAGGCAAACGCTTTTTGGCCGGAATAATTCAGAGAGGTGAATCGTCCCTGGAGATCGGTGGTATAGACAATGTCGGTTGCGTTCTCGAAGAGCTCGCGATAACGCACCTCGCTCTGACGCAGCGCCTCCTCCGCCCGTTTTCGCTCCGTGATGTCGTCGACGTGAGTTATAAAGTGCGAAGGCCTGCCGGAGCTATCCAACACGGCGGAGATCTTGAGACGAGCCCAAATCACGTTTCCCTGCTTGTGAATGTACCTTTTTTCAAGATCGAGTGTTGTGGCTGCGCCTGGACCGAATCGATCCGCCACTTGACGGGAACGCTCAAGATCCTCGGGATGAGTGATTTGCTGCCAGGCACCAGTCATCAGCTCCTGCTGCGAGTAACCCAACATGCGGCACAGCGCCGCGTTGGCGTGCAAGAACCGTCCGTCCAGCGCGGTCATGCACATCCCGTAAGGGGCCTCTTCGAATGCGGTGCGGAAACGATCCTCGCTCTCCCGCAGCGATGCCTCGGCGCGCTTGCCTTCGATAAACTGCGCCACAATGTGAGCCACGGACGCAAAAGCCTGCACCGCCGCGGCCGACAGAGGTTGGTGCGCAAGAGCAGCTATGACCCCCAGAACGCGGTCTCCGACCTTGAGAGGATAGCCGACAAAAGCTATGATTTCTTCCGGCCGCGCCCACTCGCGGTCCTCCACCCAGCGATCCCCAAGAACATTGTTGCTCAGATAGGGCTCGCCGCTCTCGGCGATTTGCCCGATGATCGACGACCCAAACGGCACCTGTGCGTCGGCGCTATCCTTCTCCGCGTCCGGCCCCGCACTCGCCTGCCATTCGAGAACCCTTTCCTGCTCGTTGACAGACCAGACTCCGGCAAACGCCGCGCCGGCGTGAGCGGCCAGAATCTCGGAGCATTTCTGCAAGCCCTGCTGCATGCTGTTGGCTGCGCTGAGCGCCACTCCCAGTTCGGCAATCAGCGTCGCCAGCCGGTGCCGCTCGGCCATGGCAAACTCGGCCCGCTTACGTTCGGTAACGTCCTGGTAGAGAGCCAAGAGCCCGCCCGTCGTGCCGTCCATCGATACGGGCGCGGCAAAGATCTCCACGTCCAGCAAGGCGCCGTCCTTGCGCCGGCGGCGAGTGGCAGCGTGCAGGCTCCCCTCTGTGAAGCATCGCTGCGTGAAGATTGCTGACTCCGCGGCCAATTCCGGCGGAATGATCAGGTCTTCCAGGCTGATTCCCTGGATCTCGGCAAATGGATAGAGAAATAGCTTCTCGAAAGCGGAGTTGGATATCTGGACGCGCTCGGCGGCATCGAGAACCACGATGCCCAACGGGCTCATTTCAATCAGGGAGTTGAGGTAATTCGTGCGCTCTTTCAGAGCGGTTTCCGCCTGCTTCCGTTCCGTAATGTCGAGAAAGCTCTCCAGCAGGTGGGGCCTGCCGGAAATGGTCACGGGGCGAACGGTTTTGATGATGGCGCGCTTCTCACCGTTCGATGTGAGAAGGATGCGCTCGGAGTTGTCTACCGTTTGCCCCAGGTCGGTCACAGGGCAATGGCCCATCTGAGCGGGACACACGAACTTGTGGCAGACGGCGCCTACAACATCCGCGCGCGACAAGCCGACCATCTTCAGTGCGATGGGATTGGCATCGACGATCCGGTGGTATTCAGGATCGATGATGAAGATGCCGGTTTCCACTCCCTCGAAGATGGCTTGAAGCCGGTTCTGCGATTCCGCCAAGGCGCCATGCGTGTTGGAGGGATCCTGCAACCGGTGCGAACAAGAGAGTTGCCTGCACTCGACGGTATTGTCGACCCGGCTCATAGAAAGACCATGACAAACCAAGCCGCGGTGAGCGAGAATGCCGCCGAACTTGCAGGAATGAATCTCGCGGTAAACCGGCTCTTCCGATTCCATGGGAAGGTCGTCACCGTTGGCTGAATCTCTATTTCAATTTGACTTCGTTTAGAATCGGCAAATTCCATCGATAATCATTAAAATCGGCAAATTCAGCAGAAACTTGAACCGGCCTCGCTTGCCGCTGGGATCGATGCCGCATCCTTTAGGGCAGTTTAAGAAATAGGGTGTCCTTTTGGGTGTTGCTTAAGGTCGCCCCTCTCTGCTGGTCTCACCCCAACGACGATGACATGTCGTTGGAGACCCCGGTGGTTGCGTCGACTCAGCGGTTTTTCTCCGGCTGCAGAATCTCTTAAACTGCCATAGCCTGCGACAACATGAAGCGAAATGCTGTCATGCCGCACGCGCAAGGGTCAGCGTGTCAGCTTTTGGACCTTTGAAGAAGCCGCGAAACCGACACCTCCAGAGTCTCCGCGCCGCGCTGCAAATCTGCGGCAGCGGCTTCAAGGCCACGGATGGCAGCAGTCGTCTCTTGTGCCGCCGAGGTCACGCTCAGAATGCTTCGCGAGACATCCCCAGTCGCCAGGGCCGCCTGCTGAATGCTGTCGCTGATCTGCCGCGTAGCAGATCGTTGCTCGTCGACCGAGACCAAAATGTTCTTCGAAATCTCTTCGATTCCACGAATGGACTCGCCGACCTGGGAGATCGCCTTTGCCGATGCGGAAGCCGCCGCGCGCACATGTTCGGTCTCGTTTTGAATCGTGTCTGTGGCGCCGGCGGTTTGACGGGCAAGGGACTTCACCTCTGAGGCAACCACCGCAAAGCCTTTTCCCGCCTCGCCGGCCCTGGCGGCTTCAATGGTGGCATTCAAGGCAAGAAGGTTGGTCTGCGCGGCGACCTGAGAAATCGTCTTCACGACGGCTCCAATCTTGCTTTGCGCCACGGTCAGTCCATCGACCGTCGCCGTGGTCCTGTCGGCATCCGATACGGCGCTTTCAACGATCGCGGCCGACTGGCGAACGCGCTTTTCGATCTCCGCGGCGGTTATATTCAGCTCTTCGGTGGCGGAAGCGACGTTGTGCACAATCGCCGAGGTTTCTTCCGATGCGGCTGCGACCGAAGCCGCCTGGTCCGAAGTATTCTCGGCGGCCACCCTCAAATCCTTGGCGTTGGACTGGATCGTCGCCACCGCGACGCCCAGCGATTGCGCGACTTCTCCAACGGCAGCGGCGAGTTGCGCACGTTCCGCCTCGTTGTGAGCAAGCTCGGCCGCCTGTTGACCCATCTTGTCGGTGGCCTCGTTGATAAAGCCTGCAGCCAGCCGGAACGATCCCAGAAGGCCCCGCTGAATGACCTTGCGATAAAACTTCTGGTGAGCCGAAGCGTCCAGCGCGGCCCCTGCCTCGCGAACAAAAGCATCGGTCATGTCCAGCAAATGATTGACGGCTCGTACAAGGCGCGCAATATCTTCACTCGCGTGGCAGCGCAGCAGGCGCGGTTCAAGGTTGCCTCGCGCCGCCTCTTCGCAGACTTGAGTGATCTGATGCATCCATTCCTTGTATTCCTCGGCTTGCGAGGCAATCGGCGGCATTTCCGCCGAGAGTTCACCATGGGACTCGATTACGGAACCGGTCGCCGGTATGGCCAAAGTTGCCATCTTTCGCTACTCCTGTCCTCGCCGCCGAAACATTACTCCGAGAATGCGCCTTCGTTCCGATCGATCGCTAAACGGCAAAGGCAAACTCGTCGTAATCGGCTGCTTTTTCCTGAATCATCCTCATCAAAAGTGCTCCGGAAGCCGACATTCCTTCTTCCTTATTGGCGAACTTTTTCTCTTCTTCCAGCAGCCTTCGGTAGATCGGAATCACTGCGGCCACCGACGAGGCATTGGGCAGACGCCGGTTCGAGTGGTAGCCGATCACGGTGCCGGATGAATCGAATGTGGGCGTGACATGAGCAAATACCCAATAATGGTCGCCGTTCTTGGCCAGATTGAGAACGTAGGCGAAGATCTCGCGCTGGTTCTGAATCGTGTCCCAGAGGAGCTTGAAGACACACCGCGGCATATCGGGATGGCGAATGATGTTATGCGGCTTTCCCAGGATCTCGTCTTCGGTGTAGCCGGCGATTCGCAGAAACACTTCATTGGCGTAAGTGATCCGGCCTTTCAAGTCGGTTTTGCTGACGATGATCTCGTCTTCACCGAAGGTGCGTTCGATTCCGGTGAGCCGGATTGGATTTGCACTCATCGATTCATCTCCCGCTCTGGCTCGTGCGACCGTCGCCTGGCCATTGGCTCGAATCTTCATTGCGCTCGGCCTTCTGCCAAGGCCGCTGGCCGAAGCAGCCCTGTTTCTGCATCGCCGAGCCTGGTTCCGCGTGCATCGCGGCCGACCTTTGCGTCACATAGGCAATATCGGAGCCCTTTCCCATTGCTTTAACCCTTTCTGCCGTTGACGGTTCGGAGTTTCCGGGGTTCGCCGGTTTCTCCCCCTTGCAGGGCGTCAGGCTGCTTCTCCGGCTCGGTCAGGATGATGACCCAGAAGACTCCGTCGGCCGAATCGAAGGCGCATTGCAGCAGGAGTTCGGCCCTGCAAAAGCGCATTCGATAGTCTCCTCCATCCACGACCGAAGGCATAGACAGGCTGATGCCACGCGTTACTACGCACTTCAGGTTGCCGCCAATCATGTTGGCCACTTCTCCCAGCACGTCCCGAACCGTGTCGTCCACGGTATCGGGCGTTTCGATCGACAGGAAGCGGGCCGCAAAGGCGCAGGCCTGCCGGCGCTCGCACTCGAGAAGGACCACTCCATTCCAGTCGCCGGACAAGTGAACGGCCGCTGTCAGGCGGTTGCCGTCCGGCGACCAGGGATCGGAACATGGCGCGATTTCCAAACCGATCATCGTAGAGAAGACCGATTGGACGATCTGGACCAGGTCGGAGACCTCAATGCAAACATTCATCGCAGAGACTGACATGCGCGATTCTCCTCATTTGGCGACATAGACGGTCGCAGCTCCAATAGTCTGGCGCTCAAACCAGCGGTCGACGCCGATCGCCGTCTCGGCTCCGCCGAGCAGCAGCCACCCCCCACGAAAGAGCGTGGAATGGAGCTCCTGCAGGATCTGGTCCTTGGTCTGGGAGTCGAAGTAGATCATGACATTGCGGCAGAAGACCAGATCGAATGGCCCGAGCGCCCGCATGCTCTTGCGCAGGTCGATCGTTTCGAATTGCGCCAGCCGACGCACTTCCTCGCTCAGTTGCCATTCCATTCCCGCGCGGCGGAAGTACTTGACCAGGAGGGACGCCGGCAGCCCGCGGTTCACCTCGATCTGCTGGTACTTTCCCGATCTGGCGCGATCCACGACTTTCGAAGCGAAATCGGTCCCGAGAATCTGAAGATTCCAGTTGCCGAATCCCTCTTCCAGCAAAACCATGGCGAGGCTGTAGGCTTCCTGCCCGGTAGACGCCGCCGCCGACCAGAAGCGCATTCGTCGCGTGTCGCGCCGTTCTTCTCTGAGGCGAGGCAAAAGTGCGGACCGAATCGAATCGTATTGGCTCGGGTCGCGGAAGAAGTAGGTCTCGTTGGTGGTCATGGCCTCGACCACTCTGCGATGGACTTCCGTTTCACGGCCCGCCTTGAGCAGTGAGCACAAATCGTTGATCGAGCCGAGCCCGAGCTGCCTTACGATGGGCGAAAGCCGGGTTTCGAAGAGATACTGCTTATCGTCCTCGAAAACGATGCCGGCCTGGGAATAGATATGCTCGCGCAAGAAGCGATAGTTGTCGGAATAAATAGGGACGGTCTGGGCCGTGGACATTCTAATCTCCTAACGTAGTGCCACCCGGCGCAGAACTTCGGGAATCATCTGGTCAAGGGGCAAGACTCGGTCGGCAAGGCCGGCGTTGACAACGGCTCCCGGCATTCCCCACACCACGCTCGAGGGCTCATCCTGGGCCAGCACCGTTGCTCCCTTTTTCTTCAAGACCTCAACACCTCGAAGCCCGTCCTGTCCCATTCCGGTCAGGATCACGGTGAGAATCGCGCCGCCGTAGGTTTCCGCGAGGGAGGCGAGGAGAGCATCGACAGCCGGACGACAGGAATTGAGCGGCGGCGATTGATCGAGACGTATCGATACAGCGTCGCCCGCCGCCGTAACCTTCATGTGATAGTCGCCGGGAGCGACAAGAATCTTTCCCGGCGTCACCTGCATGCCATTTGTCGCTTCCGTTACCGAGAGGTGGCAGGTTGTATCCAGTCTTTCGGCGAGAAGCCGGGTGAACAAAGGCGGCATGTGCTGCACAATCAGCACGGGGAGCGGGAAATCCTGGGGCAGTTGAGGCAGAACCGCGCCCAGAGCGGTGGGCCCGCCGGTCGAGACTCCGATGGCCAGAACTCTTGGCCGCGGGCGCGGGCCTTGGGGGGCCGTTGTTGCAATCGCTCCGTTTGCCGGCTTCGGAGCGGCGGCGATGCCGGCGCTCCCCGGAAAGCGAAAGAACTGCCGGATCTTGGGAAGCAGCTCCTGTTGAAGCCGGTCCATCGAGCGCTCGAGCGAAGGTTCATTGGTGACCTTCTGCACATAGTCGTCGGCGCCCAAGGTCAGCGCTTCGAGAGTGATGGACGCTCCGCGCTCGGTGAGCGTGCTGAGCATGATGACGCGCAGCTGAGGATACTCGCGCCGCAAGCGCCGCAACGTTTCCAGGCCGTCCATCTCCGGCATCTCGATATCCAGCGTGAGGACATCGGGGTTGAGCTGCGGAATCCGCTGCAAGGCGATGGCGCCGTTCGACGCGGTGCCGACCACGTTTAACTCCGGATCCTGCTCGATGGCGTGTGTGACCAGGCGGCGAACGACGGCCGAGTCGTCGACGATAAGCACGCGCACTCGCTCCCCGGGTTGAAGAACTCGCCTGATAGTCAGCGCCACGCCCTGCCCCTCACCGTTGAACTCCGGTCATGTGAAGCTTCTCGAGAAGAATCTCTTTCGTGAAAGGCTTCATGACGTACTCGCTGGCGCCCGCCTCGAGCGCTTCGGCCATATGATCCAGCTCGGTCTCCGTCGTGACCATCACGAACGTGATCGACGCGAATCCCGGCGACTGGCGTAGCTTTCTCAAGAGCTCGATGCCCGTGACTTCAGGCATGTTCCAGTCGGCCAGGATCAGCTCCACGTTGACCCCTTCGTCCTCGATCATCTCCAGCGCACGCTTGCCGTTCTCGGCTTCGACAACCTCGAAGCCGATCTCGCGCAAGAGCTTGCCGATGAGCATGCGCATGGCCTTCGAATCATCCACGACCATTGCCTTGGCCATGTTCCCCCCGTAGTCTTGTCGATCCGCCCTTCGGACCCGGCCGATGGCCGCGAACGAGCCACCGGCCGTGTCTTCACGATGCGAGCGATCAGAAGGTGAACTTCGAAGTCAACATCTGCAGTTGAGACGCCATGCTGCTCAGCTCCCGCGACGCGTTCTGCATGTCGTTGGCGGCCTGCGTCGTATTCTTGGCGGCTACGGCCACACCGCTGATGTTCTTGGCGATGTTGCCTATGCCCTGCGCTGCCTCGGCCACGCTGCGGCCGATTTCATTGGTCGTCGCCGTCTGCTCCTCGACAGCCGAGGCGATGCTGTTGGAGATATCGTTGACCTGGTTGATGATGGAGCTAATCCCCTCGATGGCCTCGACGGCTCCCCGCGTGTCGCCCTGGATGGCCTCGATCCTCTGGCTGATGTCCTCGGTGGCCTTGGCGGTCTGCTTGGCCAGTTCCTTGACTTCGTTGGCCACCACCGCGAAGCCCTTGCCTGCCTCGCCGGCCCGCGCCGCCTCGATAGTGGCGTTCAGGGCCAGCAGGTTGGTTTGCTGGGCAATCGAAGTAATGACCTTGATGACGTTGCCGATCTCCTGGCTGGACTCGCCGAGCTTCTTGACGGTCACGTTGGTCGTTTGCGCCACGCTGACGGCGTTTTTGGCCACGCGCGCCGACTCGTTGGCGTTCTTGGAGATCTCGCGGATCGAGGCCTGCATCTCTTCGGCAGCCGAGGCCACCGAGGCAACGTTGGCCGACACCTGCTCGCTGGCCGCCGAAACCACATTGGCCTGCGTGGCGGTTTCTTCGGCGTTGCCGGCCATCTGCTGGCTCACTGCCGTCAATTCTTCTGACGAGGACGCCAGCGTGGCCGCATTTTCGGCCGTGATCTTGAGGGGCTCCACAACGACTTCGAGCGTCTTGTTGATGCCCTCGACGATCTTGCGGAATTCGCCCGGATGCGCGGAGACATCGGCGCGCCTGCCCAGCTTGCCGTCGGCCGCGGCCATGACGAGCATCTCCGTGTCTTTGATCAGCGATTCGAGATTCTCCATTAGTCGTACAAAAGCGGGCACGATTTCGTCCTGCTCGGAGCGGCGCCCAACCTGCTTCAGCTCCTGGAGCCTGCCCAGGTCGCCCTGCGCAATGCGCTTGACTACGTCGATGACGATGTACACCCTCTCCTGGGTCGCGTTCACTGCTGTCGCGACCTCGGCAAAGACGCCCGCGTACTTCCCTTCGACTTTCCGGGTGTAATCGTTCACCGCCATCCTCTGCAGGACGGTGTTGGCTTCCGCGAGACCACCCAGTCCATCGATGCAGGCGTTGAGGTTATTCTTGATTTTGTTGAACTCGCCTTTGTATTCCTCAGTGATCTTCGGCGGAAGATCCCCTCTCGATATCCGATCCACGTAGTCTTCCGACACCTTCAGCGGCTTGATGACCGAATCGAGAGTGCTGTTGACAGCTATGGCCAGATCGCGAACGCGGCCTCCAAAACCCTCCACGGATAGTCGGGCATCGAGCTCGCCATCCCCGATCGACCGGGCCAGGCTGGCGACAGCATCGTTGAGTTTGGTGGCGGCAGTGAGAGGGGCGATCAATTCCAGGACGCCGACGGACCGATGTTGCTCATTGAACAGCGGCGTTGCCGTCACGCGCACTGCAATATTCTCACCCTGCACCATCGCGTATGTCTCTCTTTCACAGGGCTTGCCTGAATTGATGGCGTGAGCCCCAGCGCACTGGCCGGCGTGGCAGTCGGCGCTATCGAACAGATCCCAGAACTTGGCCCCCGTGGCAGATTCGCGGGACTTGCCACCGGCAGTCGCCGCGGCCTCATTCAGGTAGAGAATCGTGTGGTCGGGATCCAATACCACGACCGGCTGCTGCACCATGTCGAGCAGTTCGGATTTGCTGATGCCGAGCCGCTCCAGTTCGTCGGCGCTCTCTAGCAGGGCGACGTCGGCCGGCGATCTTCCGGAGCGGCCGCTGGTCTTATCTGCGTTCCTTGCCATCTCTGTTCTCCTCGTGTTGCTGTTGCTTGTCTGCATGCAACGATTCATTCCTCAGTTGACAGCTGCCGAATCCGCAAGCGCTCGATCCGAGTCGAGAACCAGGAGGAGACGGTCTTTCAACTTGTAAACTCCGCGTATGAACTCTCGCGCGGCCGGTTCAAGGTTTTGTGGGGGGCGTTCGAAGCTGCTCGGATCGAGATCGACGACATCGCCGATCTCGTCGACCAGCAGACTCACCGGCCCATCTTCGGTACGGAGCACCATGTTCATCGGCGCCTGGCCATCGGCGCGATCGGGCAACTTGAGCAATCGCCGCATATCGATCGCCGTGACGATCTGGCCGCGCAGGTTGATGAGGCCTTCGATGACATGGGGCGCCAGCGGCACCCGGGTCATGTGCTGGAAGAGCAAGACTTCCTGCACCCGCAGGACATCGACCCCGAAAAACAGGCTGTCGACAAAGAAGGTCGAGAATTGGCTGGAGGCTTGGGATTCCGCGCCGGTCGTTGCTGTGTTTCCGTTGGACATTTCTTATCTCTCCTGGCAGGCCAGCTCCGCGGCGTCATTGGGAATCGGCGCGTTTGAACTCATGCGCGCCACCGATTCGAGAACCGCCTCCGAATCGGAGATATCGACGAGCTCTCGATAGCCGGGCGCAGGGGCGGATGCCGCGGTCGCGCGTCCGTCCAGGTTAGTGAGGCCAAGAATGGGGATCTTCCGCCATTCCTGCTTTGCGCGCAGGGCCGCGATCAGCTCGCCGCTGCCCTTCGGGGAAAGATCGAGATCGGCGAGAACAACATCGACCGCCTGCCTCTCCAGAATGCGGATCGTCTCGTCAAGATCGCCCGCCTCCGCCACGCGATGACCTTCCATGTCGAGGCTGCAGCGAACCAGTCCGCGCAGGAATGGCGACCTGGCCGCAACCAGAACGCGCTTGCCGGCGTCGCTTCCCCGGCCCTTGAACCAGGAAGCGCCGGAAGACCGAAGAATGGAATTGAGATCCAGGATGTCGGTGACGCGGCCGCCCAGGACCGCCGACCCCAGCAGGCCCTTGCGGCTCGACTTCTCTTTGATCTCGATGGCCTCTTCCACCACGTCAAGGATCTGGTCGACCACGATGCCGACGCTGCGTTCTCCGTCGTGGAACACAACGACCTGCAGATGTGGGGCCGCCGATGGGTCGATCCCTTCACCCGCGCACAAGACGTCGCGCAGGGGAATCAGCGGAAGGATGTGGCCACGGTATTGAACCACCTGCGAGTCGCCGGCCTTCTCGATGGAGTCTTGGGGGAACTCTTCAAGCCGCGAAACCAGCGACAGCGGAACGGCGAGGCGCTGGAACGATCCAGTACGGAAGAGGAGCATCCGCTGCTTGCGCTCGGCCAGGAACTCGGTTCGCTGCTCGGCGGCCGTACGAGACTGCTCGCGGATCTCCGATAAGACGCCGGAACGCTGGCCGATACCAAGCACGTCGAGGATTAAAGCCACGCGGCCGTCTCCCATAATGGTTGCGCCGGCATAGATGCTCAGGCCCTTCAACTGCTTGCTTAGGGGCTTGACGACGATCTCCTGGGTGTCGTTGATGCCGTCGACCACCAGTCCGAATTGGCGATCCTCGGCCTGCAGCACGATGATATTGGTCGCATCGGCCTGCGCACCCGAGGTCAGGCCCAGAACGTTGTTCAAATAGGCAATGGGCAGCAGGGTTCCCCGCCGGCGATAGACGGGCGTGCCGTGCACATGCTCGATGCGCTTTTCCGAGGAATCGCTCTCCAAGCGAATTAATTCCAGGAGACTGACCTGAGGAATCACAAACCGCTCGCCGCCGCTGGTGATCACCAGGCCGGGAATGATCGCCAGGGTGAGCGGGATCTTGAGCTTGACCGCGGTTCCTTCGCCGGACTGGCTGGCGATATCGACGATGCCTCCGATCTTCTCGATGTGCGATTTCACCACGTCCATTCCCACGCCGCGCCCGGAGACGGTGGTGACCTTCTGAGCGGTGGAGAATCCCGGCTGAAAGACCAGGTTCAGCGTTTCGCGGTCGCTGAGCTTCTCGGCCTGTTCGGGTCGCAGCATGCCCTTCTCGATCGCCTTTCGGCGTACCGTAGCGACATCGATGCCGGCACCGTCGTCGCTGATCTCGATGTTGACCTGGCCGCCTTCGTGGTAGGCGCGAAGCAAAAGCTTGCCGGCTGTTGGCTTGCCCAGCGAAGTGCGGGCATCGGGCGGCTCGATGCCGTGGTCGCAGGAGTTGCGAACCAGGTGCACGAGCGGATCCTTGATCGCCTCGATGATGGTGCGGTCGAGCTCGGTCTCGGCGCCGTCCATTTCCAGTTGAATCTGCTTGCCCAGCGCCTGGGCCATGTCGCGCACCACGCGCGGCAGCTTGTTCCAGATCACTCCGATGGGCTGCATGCGCGTCTTCATCACGCCTTCCTGCAGCTCCGAAGTGATCAGATTCAGCCGTTGCGCGGTGGCATTCAGAGCCGGGTCTTCGCGCTCGGAATTGAACTGCAGAATCTGGTTGCGCGCCAGGACGAGCTCCCCGACCAGATCCATGAGGTTATCCAGCAGTCCCACTCCCACCCGGATGTTGGCATCGGCGATGGCCGAGGATTTTGTCGCATCGGTCTCCGGCTTGGCCGCTTCAACGCCGGCGGAAGCGCCCTCGCTGTTCTCAGCCTCAGGGGCCGTGACCGGCGATCCGCCCATGCCCGGTTCCGATGGCGATCGATCGCTTTTTTCCGCATCGGATGCGCTGACCGCCGCTCGCAGTCGTTCGGTCAAATCCTCGAATCGATCTGGGCCCTCCTCGTTGGTGGCTTCGATCGCGGCTAATATTTTTCGAGTCGCGTCGACGGTTTCCAGAATCAGCGTGACAATGTGGCTGTCGAGTTCGCATTGACCGTCGCGCAGCCGGCTGAGCAGACTTTCGGCCTGATGCGTGATCTTTTCCAGCGTGGAAAAGGCGAGAAAGCCGCAGGTGCCCTTAATGGTGTGGATGGTCCGGAAGATGCTGGTGAGCAATTCTCGGTCTTTCGGCCTTTGTTCGAGCTCGACAAGTTCCTGGTCCAGGCGCGAGAGGTTTTCGTAGCTTTCCACGATGAATTCACGAATCACTTCCTGATCCTGCATGTCCTTGCTCTCTCCATCCAGATAGGGACTCTCGCCGGCGCCCGGACAGACAACGCACATTTTCCTGCCGTTGGATTTCAACCTCAGGCTTGATCGTCGGTATCGGTTCGGTTGGCTTATCGGCGAACTCGAGAAAAACTGTAGGTTGGCGATCGCGGGGCGTCGCGCGAGCAGCCGCAATCGGGTGGGCGGCTTCCAGATTCCGGTGAGCTTTCCTATTTCGTATGGGGTTTCAGCTGGGGAAGTCCCCCACAGGCGATCGCCACGGTGAAGCGGACATCCTCGAACCCATAGGCACACTGGAGTTGAAATTCCAACGCCTGCAGGTGGAGATTGTATCCATTGCCGGAAACCACCGCGGGGACGGAGAGACCGCAATGAGCCGCCAATTCCGGCACTCGATTGCGCCAGGATCCGGCAACCATATTGCAGATTTCGCCAATTCCGTCTTCGACCATCTCGTCGACTTCGGTAAAAACCGTCCCTGCCATGCAGGCGACCAGCCTCATGGCGGCGCGAGCGCTGCAGCGAAAGACGCAAGTGCCGCTCACGACCCCGCCGAGCCCGATCACCGCCGTTACCATCCCCTGCTCCCGATGGGCATCGGCAATGGGTGCATCGGGAATGCGCTTGCAGCTCACGCCCAGCATCATGCTGCAGACTTCTTCTACGCTCGCGTCGAGATTCTTCGGGTCGCAGAGTGCGGGGTGAGTTTCCCGCAAGGATTGGGACGTTGTACATTCCATCGTTTCCACTCCGCAGTGATGCGATGCCGCTGCCAGGGGCAACCCTGATCCACCTGCAGCAGCTCTCTCTCAGGCAGTCTTCAACAAGGGCAGGACGCGGGCTCGAATCTGCTCGATGCTGAACGGCTTGGGAATAAAGTACTGCGCACCCGCCGCCAAAGCCTGCTTGGCGCGATCCAGGCTAGCCTCTGTCGTGATCATGACCACCGGAACGCCGGGAGCCAGATCCTGCGAGCGCAGCTGGCGGAGGAACTCCAACCCGTCCATCGAGGGCATATTAATATCGGTAAGGATCAAATCGACCGGCTTGCTTTTCAGCGTCTCCAGCGCGTCGGCTCCGTTACTGGCCTCGTACGCCAGCAGGGAATCGAGGCCCGCCTGGCGCAGGGAGCGTTCTACGATCTTGCGCATCACCGAAGAATCGTCAACGATGAGGACTCGCACTTCACTCACGGATACACTCCTTCGCGATTGCCTTATCGACCGTTCCCCGCGGGACTTGAATGTTTCGTTGCGGAGCATGGACCGGACGGATCGCCCTTCTACCATTTTGAAGCTCGGTCGGCAACGCGGCTGGCGCTTGATGTCGACCTCCGGAGGACGCATCGCATGGCGCGCGCATGGGATGTTCTTGTAATCGGGCTGGGCGCCATGGGCGGTGCGGCCACGGCCTGGCTCGCAGAAAATGGATATCGCGTAGCAGCATTCGATCGCTTCACGCCACCCCATGCTCAGGGATCGTCGCATGGGCGCTCGCGAATCTTTCGCCAGGCATACTGGGAAGATTCGCGCTACGTCGAATTGCTTCTGCGCGCCGGCGACCTGTGGGCGAGGCTGGAACGCGACAGCGGCCGGCGATTGCTCCATGTTTGCGGTGGCCTGATGGTCGGACCAGTCGATGGGCAGTTGGTGAGACGCAGCGCAGAAAGCGCGCGAAAATTCGGATTGCCGCATGAGACGCTCGCCCTCGGCGAGCTGCGAAAACGCTGGCCGGTATTTGGCGGCGGCGACGATACCATTGCGCTGCTGGAGCATGGCGCCGGCTATCTCGTTCCCGAGATGTGCATCGAACAACAACTTCGGCAAGCCGCTCGCCATGGCGCGGAACTACACCTCGACGAGGAAGTGCACGAATGGAGCGCCGGCCCCAACGAGGTGACCGTGCGGACGGGGCGCGGAACCTATGCCGCGCGGCATCTGGTCATCGCAGCCGGTCCATGGGCGCCGCAGATTCTCGAGGAGCTGAAGCTGCCGCTATGGGTGACGCGGCAAGTGGTCTTCTGGTTCGCGCCGAATGAGGACATCGCGCCATTTCGCGAAGGGCGGCTGCCGATCTATCTGTTCGAAACGAAGGATGCGCCTCCGATTGTCTATGGGTTTCCCCTGACCGGGCCGGATGCAGAGGGCGTAAAGGTGGCCGTGCATGGAAGCGGCGAGGTCTGCACTCCCGAAGCGGTCTGCCGCGAGATTCGCGCAGAAGACGAGCAGTTCATTCGGCGCCGGCTCGCCGAGACGTTGCCCTCGCTTGCCGGGCGAGTCGTCAGGGCCGAAACCTGCCTCTACACCATGAGCCCGGACGAGCACTTCGTCCTTGGCCCTCATCCTCATCATCCTCGGGTGACGGTGGCGGCGGGATTTTCCGGCCATGGTTTCAAGTTCGCGCCGGCGATCGGGGAGATTCTGGGCGAGCTGGCGACGCGCGGCAAGTCACGCTACGACATAGAAATGTTTTCGCCCAGCCGATTTGCGGCCATACCGCACACCGGAGCGCAGCCAAAATGCGGGCGATAAAGCCGGCAGGATGCATGGGCGCTCTCTGGAAGCGACGCGGGCAAACACGCGGCTTTGCCGGTATCGTCTTTCTTTGTGGCACGGGCCGCAACTAGGGCAGTGTAGGACATAGTGTGTCCTCTTGGGTGTTGCTCAAGATCGCCGCTCCCCGCTGGTCCCACCCCAACGACGAAGACATGTCCTTGGGGACCCCGGTGGTCGTGTCGACTCATCGATTGCGGCTTCGGATACAGAATTTCCTAAAACGGTATCGCCGGCGCCCGGCCCCCATGCTTTGGCATACTAATTAAGGAGGGTAGTGGACAGCTTGCCGATCGCTCACGAGCCGGGTGCGTAATCTGTGCCAAGGACTGCGGATGGCTATCTGACCAATTCGCAGAGCGAAGCGGACTAGAAGAAGCCGCAAAGAGCGAAGCAGCCATTTCACATTTCAAGGATCAACCAGATGTCTTCAAAGGAAACGAGAAAGTTGGTTCCCACTGCCCCAGCGCGCAGGACGTGCGCTGTTGCGATTCTCGCTTTGTCCGCATCGCTCGTGGTTATGGAGTATCTCGTGCCCTCTTCTGCCGCGGCCGCGGATACCCTGGGCGGTCACGCCAAGCAAGGCCAGGCGATCTTTCGGCAGCGGTGTGCCGCCTGCCACAACAAGCAGCCTGGCGACACTTCGCCGTTTGGTCCACCCAATCTCAACGGGATTTTTCGTGGAACATCACCTCTTACGGCCAAGGAGGCGGCAAGAATCATCGAGGATGGAAAGCCTCCCATGCCGGCTTTTGGCAGCGTCCTGAGCCGGAGTGACATTGACGATCTGATCGCTTATCTAAAGTCGCGATGAGCCAACGATCCCGTGGCGCACCGGCCATGTTGTCAAGCCGAAGTCACTGGCGGACACTCCAGAGCGTCGCGGCGCCGCGGCTGCCGCTGCGATCTTGTTGAGCATCGCGCCGGCAAATCTTCTCCGCGGATCGATCCGGCTCCTCAATTCACCGTCAAGGTGAATTGGATGGACTGGGTCACGTTGCTGTTTCCATTCGTCGCTCCCGTAGGCGAGGCGACTGCGTTGATGGTGACCTTGGACGTGCCTGACGGGGTAACGAAAGCGGTTGTGCCGCCGCAAGCGGATACTCCCGTGATAGAACTCATCAGCAAAACCGCGGCTATGCTTTGCAGCAACAACCGGCGTCTGGCTCGCCGGTTGCTTGCCAATCCATACAGGCTCAATCCCAGCAAAATGCCGCTCCACCAGAAAATTCCGGTCGGGGTAACCACCGGCGGCTGATCGACCAGCACATTCAGCGTAGTGGTGAGAACCGGCACGTTGATGGGCACCGAGCCGGTTGCCGCGAGCGAGAGCACGGCCGGAACAAACTGGCACGTCGCATTGGCCGGCAAGCCGCTGCAGGAAAAGTCGACACCTCCCGTAAATCCCGCATAGGAAGTTACCGAAACTGTCGCCGTCCCCGGAGCGTTCTGCGAAGATGTAATGCCAGACGTGCTTTCGGAGAGGACGAATTTCGGCGGAGTGACGATTAACTGCGTTGGTTGCGATGCAGAGGATATGTAGTTCGAGTTCCCCATGAAAGTGGCAATGACGGGGTAGGTGCCTTCGGGAATCGTGGTGGTTGTCAACACCGCTGTGTAGACGGTGGTGGAACCAACGGTTGCGCCGGTTACCGTTGCCGTCCCCAGGATCTTGTTCCCGCCGGAGAAGACCACCGGCCCGGAGAGGGCGCCGGCGATCGACGGAACCACGGTCGCCGTCATGGTGACGCTGTCGCCGGTATTGGTGGGGTTAGGCGGCTCAATGGTCAGCGGATTCACCGCGTAGCCCACGATGGAGAGCGTGGTGGCGGAGGGATCCGGCGTCACCACGATCGTCAAGGGACTGGACGCCTCCGGAGCATAGTGATTGTCGCCGCTGTAGCTTGCGGCAATGGTATGACTGCCTCCGCTAAGCCCTTTGAGCGTGAGCGAAGCCGAGCCGGAGGCGTTCAAAGTCAGCGGCTGGCCGTTGGCGCCGTCCACGATGAAGGTTACGGTTCCGGTCGGAGTGCCGAAGACTCCACTGATGCGGCGTACGGTTACTTCCACGGTGACCGATGTGCCGTAGTTGATCTGCCCGCTGCTGGGCTGAATTTTCGCCAGCGACACCGAGGGGATCGTCAGATTCACAGTCTCGCCGGTGAGCAGCAGCGACGCCGAAGCAGTGTTCTGTGCTTTGGTGTTGAAATCCAGCGTAAGTTTTTGGGCTCCTTCCTCCGACTTGCTCGGCGCAAAGACAGTGTCGAGGGTGCAAGTCGACCCGGCGGAGAGCAGGGCCAGCCCGGAGCAGCCGTCGCTGCTCGGCGAAGTCACAACAAACGGTATGCCTGCGGCAGGCGGTGGAAAGAGCGGCTTGCCAAAAGCCAGGTCCGCCGCGCCGGAACTCGTCAGCACAACCGTTTGTTCCACGCTGGTGCTGCCACCGTTCACGCGGCCAAAATCGATCGACCCCGACGTCCTGTTGAGGAAGTAAGCCGCGCCGTTTGTATTGTCAGTGGCATAGATATTTCCCGTCGCATCGACCTGGACGGAGTGCGGGCTGGCGATCGAAGTATTGATCGTTACTTGATCGCTCGTCGTCAGCACGCCTTTCTCCAGGGGAACGCGCACAATGCGGCCGTTCCCCTGGTCGGCGATCAGGATGCTTCCCGACGCATCGAGCGCTACTCCTGCAGGACTGCTCAGGCTGCTGCCCACATTGCTGCTGGCGCCATCGGAGAACTTCACTACGGCGTCGTGCCCGGTATCGGCGATGTAAAGATTCCCCGCCGAATCCGTGGTGACCGCGGCCGGGGAACTGAGCCCGCTCAATTGTGTCGTGGTCATCGGGCTCGACCCCAGGCCGGTGCGACTTACAAAGGAGAGCACGTCGTCATTGCCAGTCTCGGGAACGAAAAGCGTGCCGCCGGGATCCACGGCAAGCTGCCCGGGAGCTTTCACGCCGCTTAAGAGCGTGCTTTGCGCGGAGGGGTCGAGCGTGCCGCCGGAGTTGGGGATCATGACAATGCGATCGTTGCCGGTGTCGGAGATATAAAGGTTGCCCCCTGCATCCACCGCGACGCCGCCGGGCTGCCTCAGCCCGCTGCCCAGCGCCTTCCCCGAGCCCGTCCCACCGGGAAACTCATAGACCGAGTCCGAAGCCGCATCGGCAACGAACACATTGCCGGCTGCGTCTACGGCGACCGACTCAGGCGATTTGAGACCGCTCCCAATTGTGCTTTGCGTCGCCGGATCGACGGTAATCGCCGCACCCAATCCTGTGCCCGAAAGATCAACGGGAACCGAGTCGCCGTCGGTATCGGTGAGGGTAAGGACTGCCAAGCGCGACCCGGGTTTCGCGGGGCTGAATGTGACGGCAAGCGTGCAGTTGTCTCCGCTCTTGTATTCCGTCCCCGTTTTGCACGTGCCGGCGGTCTTGCCGCTGGAGATCACGGCAAACTCGCTGGACGCCACGCCCGCGGCGGTGACGGAACTGGATTTCAGCTCGGTCGCCTTGTTGAACACGATGGTCAGCGTTGCCGCCGCACTGGTCGAGCCGAGCGCAGTCGCCGAGAAGGACGCATTGTCAACCGTGTATTTCGACAGATCGTTGTAGCCTTGCGTTTCAAAGACATTGCCATGCTGATCGACGGCAATTCCAATGACGCCGATGTTCTGCGGAGAGTCATATCCGCCGTTGGGAGTGGTGAAAATCAGCGGCAGCACCATGAACGTGTCCGAGGGATTGAGGGAGCCGTTCTCCATGGGCACCACATACACGCCGGCATAAGCGTTGTCGGCCTTGGTGCCGAAATCGGAAACATAGAGATTGCCGTTTTGATCCAACGCCACGCCCTGGGTCTGGTTGAAAGCGCTCGATACGATGATCGGGGATTTGGCTCCGGCTTTCAATTCATACAGGTTCGGCGAGCTATCGACAAAGAACACGTCGCCCGAAGCGTCCGCCGCGATCGAATCAATATAGGTCGAATGATGATAGAGCAGCGCTGAGTTGTTGGCGCCGGCATAATTGCAGGCCACGGTGCACTCGTAGATGTTGTCGCTGCCGCTGTTATCGAATACCGTGGCGATATAGCTGTTTCCCTGGGCATCGAATGCCAATGCGATGGGCTGGTAGTAATAGCCGGTAACCGAAGTCTTCAGGCTATTCTGATATGTCAACAGGTCGGTGTCGTAGTTGCAGGGCACCGTAGGGTTCGGCTTGCACGTCGGAGGGGAACTGGATGAGCTATAGGCATAAGACGTATAAGCGCCGTTGACGTAGGGAAGAAGATAGACAAAATCGTTGAATCGCTCGCTGATGGCAAGGTTTCCGTTGGGATCGAGCGCTACCGCGCCGGCATGATTGGAGGATGAGACATATAAAGTGATGGGTGCGGCGCCGCTGGCAGGAAACTCATAAACCGCGTTCGAGTTGTACGCGCCAATGAATACATCGCCCAGCTTATCGACCGCCAGAGTTCCGAATCCGGCGCCCTGAAGCAACGGGTTGCCGTTGACCGGCGGAGGGTACGTATAGGATGCGAGAACGATCTGCGAGGTGACTACGAACGGTGGAACGTTCTGGGCAAAGCACTGGCCCACCAAAGCGAAAATGAAGACTGGGGACAGAATACGGAGCGCCTTCAGCGGTATGAAGCAACGATCATGCGGAACCCCCGAGCGATCTGCCGTCACCGACTTGCTCCTGGTCGCCATAACTGCCTTCTTTCTTCCCTCTAGTTGAATAAGTCGACTATGCCGAAAAACCGCAAGCGACGCCGGCCTCCGAGGCGTGGCTAAAAGGTGTACTTGGCGCTAAGTTCCATGATGCGCCGGCCGGTCTTGAAGTTGGTCATGCCAAAGGTTCCGTTCACCTGCTGTGCCTGCAGAGGGTTGAAGCTTACGTCGTTAATAAAGTCCAGTTGCTCCTCGGTGGGTGCGACATTGGAAAAGGTCACCAAGGGGTGATTCAGGAAATT
Source organism: Acidobacteriaceae bacterium (assembly GCA_030040655.1). Classification (GTDB taxonomy): domain Bacteria; phylum Acidobacteriota; class Terriglobia; order Terriglobales; family Acidobacteriaceae; genus Telmatobacter. The sequence continues at coordinate 22,918 of JASHTH010000097.1, forward strand.
GAATCCCGCACCGCTGATTTGCAGCGTCTGATGCTCGTTGATCTTGAAGTTCTTCAGGATCGTCAAGTCCGAATCGAACCAGCCCGGCCCGTGGATGTAGGGGAGGCTGAAAGGCCCGTTGCTGCCGCCGATCGCCGGCAGGTGGAAACAGGCGCCGTTGATGTACTGGTGCGGCAGCACCGTATGCCCCGGGTTGCAACTGAGCGTGGGTTGCAGCGATACGTCCGGGGTGCCGAGAAAAACCCGGTTGAAGACTTGCACCGTGCCGCTCACACCCGAGGTCCCCGGAACGGAGCCGGGACCCAGCATGCCGATCAGACCGAAGTTGGTGGAATAACTGGTGGCTTGGAGGTTTGGGCCGCTCTGAATGCCCGTCCAGCCGGAGAGCGCCCAGCCATTGGCCAAGTACTCCACTGCCTTGTTCTCGTGGAAGTGATAGCCGCCGTCGAGGTAGTACCAGGCGTTGACGATGTCGCTCCGGTCATAGGCGAGCGGTCCATAGTTGTTCCACACATTGAACGAGTCACCGGGATTGCCGTTGTTGTAACCGCCGCGCACGCCCATCGCCTTGCTCCAGGCGTAATTCGACCCGAAATTCAGCCACCCTTTCGACTTTCCCCAAGTGACCTGCAGGCCGTTGTAGTTGGCGAATAATGTATGCGCCTCCAATTGGAGCTGGCCGTATAACGGGTACGGCCTCCAATCGTTGATCGATGGAGTGACCGGCGTGGAGTTGCCGGCTAGAGCCGAGAGCTGCAACGGAGTCCAGGTTGTTCCATAGAAAGGATTGGGGCCGACCTTGGGAACTTCGGTTCCGTTGGCCGCAATAGTGTTGACGATCGCGACTGCCGTGGGATCGGGCCGGAACAGGCCATCGGGATGGATGGCATTCACGTTGTCGACCGTGATGGACCCATTGCTGCCGTCATTCAAAATCGAGTTACTGTTATTGCCTACATAAGCCGCCGAGAAAAGCGTGCCCTTGAATTGCTGCGTCACGGTCAAGCTATAGGTGGCGACCAATGGCTGTTTGTGGTCGTTTTGATCGAACGCGTAAAGACCGGTGGTGGCCAGCGAGTTCTCCGCGACCTTGGGGTCGTTGGGATTCAGGTGCAGCATGCCGACATAGCCCAGCGTGAGGCCGTTGTTCGTGTAGTTTCCTCCCGTCGGGTAAGGATTGGTAAGGAAAACGGTTCTTAGTCCGTCGGAGATGGCGAGCGCGTTGGCCACGTCCTGCCAGGCATCGTGGAAGCGATACCAGCCATAACCGCCGCCGATCACGGTCTTTCCGTTGCCGCGCACATCCCACGCAAATCCCACGCGCGGATCGAGAAACAGCGGCGTGTCCGTTTGGCCGGAGTTGGGAATCGAAGGATCGATGGCGTGCCAGTGGAAGCCCGGGAGCGGGTTGTTGGGCGTCGGATCCACGGTCGCATAGGTCGAAGGAATAAAGACTGGGATTCCCACGTGGTGGGCGTCCTGCCATTCGCCCTCGTGCTCCGTGCGCAATCCCAGCGTGAGCGTCATGTTGTGGCGGATCCTCCACGAGTCAGTGGCATAAAGCGCCGTGTTCCACCAGTAAAGATCGATCTTGGGGAGAATATTCGCCTGCTCATAGGCCATGAATTCGCCTTCGAGGAAGCTGGCCAGCAGGTTGCCCGGCCCAGAAGTCCTAAGGCCCTGGCTGTTGGCATATATCTCCAGGGATCCATTCGGACCCGTGGGGAGTTCGAAGGTAGGATTGACGTAGTAGTTCTGAATGCCGCCGTTGGTCGGCGCGCCGCCGGTTGTCGGGTTGACTGAGTTATCCTCGGCCCGCTCGAGATTCACGCCGAACTTCAGCTCGTGCTTGCCCCAAACCTTGGTCAGGTTGTCGCCGATGCCGGAAGTCAGCCGCTTGAAGTACTGAGGCCCAAAGCTATAGTCGGGGAACAGCCCTAGAGGCAGGCCGTCGTACCCGTAGTCGACGAGCGTAGGATATTGATTGGTACCGTTGAGATAGGCGGTGGGATACGGTGTTGGATAATCGAGGGAGCCGTAGGTCAGCAGGCTGGAGTTTCCCGCGCCGAAGACCTGGTTGA
>JASHTH010000728.1 GCA_030040655.1 Acidobacteriaceae bacterium
TTATTGGGCACCAGCCTTCCGAGTTCGGGGAATTTCTCGATTCGCGGCGTGCAGCCCGGCGCGTATACGTTGAACGCCTGGGTCGACGAACTCGGGTTCGGAGCTCAAAACGCATCCGACGGCGTCTTTACCCTTCCGCAACTGGTGGTGACTGATTCCAATCTGACCGCAATTTCGGTGACTCCCGTTCCTCCCGCGCCGGTCACGCTCACGTCGGCCCCGGCGATCACCGAAGGAGGCGGATTCGGAGGCGGCGCGTATCTGGCCTACACGCCCATCGTGGGCAGCGGCGGCACGGAGCTGGCGACGAGCTATACCGTGCAATGGAGCACCGGTTCCTCATTCAGCACAGTCGTCTCCAGCCGCTCTTACGCGGCGACGGGACCGAACGGCGACGCAGTGTGGTTCGTGAACAGCCTGACCAGCGGCGCAACGTATTATTTCCGCGCCCAAGGTGTGGTTGACGGCGTGGCCGGCCCTTGGAGCCCTGTTTTCGGACCCGTGAAGATTGGTACCCCATCGGGCGGCTACGCCGTTTCGGGGACGGTGAGCTTTACCGGCACGGCGACCGGCTCGCTCTTCGTCGGATTTGTCGACGAGTCAACCGGCAAGGCTTATGTGGGCCTGTTTTTGTCCCCGGCCAGTCCGCAAGCTTATTCGGTCCAAGTGCCTGCCGGGCCGCATTATCGGGTCTTCGCGCTCATCGACCAGAATCGGGACTGTATGGCCGACACCGGCGACATCAACGACATGAATAGTGGCATCGTCGTCGCCGTGGCCGGAAATACGACGCTCAACATCGCGATGCCGCCGCCGAATACAGTCACGGTTATGACGCAGCACTACAGCTGGGCCGGCCAGGGCGGAACGGCCGACAGCTATGCACTCAACTTCAACGTGGCAACCGCCGACATTCTGCCGTGGAGGGTCTCACTTTTGTCCGGACCTAATGTGCTCGCCCCTATGGATATTGGCGATTGCGGCGCTTGCGCGGGCGTCCCGTACGACTTCTGGCTCAATCTGGGCGCGACCGCGCCGCAGGCCGGAGATACATATACATTGCAGCTCTTGGACCCGAGTGCCAGCGGGGGCACGTTCGTCAGCGCCAATGCAGTGGTGACCGCGGTTGTAAATGCCTTTGCGACCAACCTCTCGCCGGCAACCGGAAGCGGATCGGGCACAACGCCGACCTTCAGTTGGACCGACCCGCCGAACGCCGGCGACTACACATACCAGTTCACGTTGTGGGACTCGAACGGCAATATCATCTGGCAGATCCCGGGCTCGAACGCATCGGCCGGCGGTTTTTCCAGCGCGATCACATCCATCGCGTGGGGAACCGACCCTACCGGAGCCAATAACCCGCCCGCCGCGCCAAGCCTTACAGCCGGCGAGACGTATACCTGGTCGATTCAGGTCGAAGACAGCAATGGCAACACGGCGGAGATGCCGGTGAGCTATACGCCGTAACAGGGTTCGAGTCCTGCGAATCCCGCCTTGATAGAATTCGTGCGGGTGCCCTTTTACGGGGAAGACACATGCGTTTGCATGCGGTTATCTTTGTTTCTTTCTGCGCGGCTACGACGGCCCTGGCCCAATCGGGCGCGCCTTGGGACTACGCCGGCAAGCGCGGCCCGCTGGTCTGGGGCAAGCTCGACCCGGCGTATCGCGCTTGCTCCGAAGGTCATCAGCAGTCGCCCATCGACATCCGCGGCGCGCATCTGAACACCTCGCTCCAGCCCCTCGATTTTCATTTCGTTGCCGGGCCCGTGACGATGGAAAACACGGGGAATCTGATCGCTGTACGCGTAGACCCTGGCAGCTACGTGGTTGCCGATCACGTGCGCTACGAGTTGCAAAGGCTCGAGTTCCACCACCCGAGCGAAAACGCGGTAAAAGGGAAGCTCACCGATCTGGATGTCGAGATGGTGTATCGCAGCGCGGACGGCAAGATGGCGATCGTGGCTGTCCGGCTGACGATGGATCGCGGCGACCCGAACGCAGTGCTGGCGCAACTCTGGCCCCATCTGCCCAAAGCTGCAGGCGCCACCGAGAAAGTCAGCGACGAGATGAATCCGGGCGGGTTTTTGCCTGCCGACCGCGGCTACTGGACCTACATGGGTTCGCTTACTACGCCTCCCTGCACCGAAGGCGTGCGCTGGTTTGTCTTCGAAGACGCCCTGTCGCTGAGCCGCGACCAGCTACGCGCCTACACGGCAATCTTCAGGGTCAGTTCGCGGCCCTTGCAGGACACGCATGGCCGACGCATCGAAGCCAACGAATAGAGCGGTTCCGCAGTCAATGTGCCGAGTTTCTCGCGTCGTACAATTTGGCTCTTTCTTGCGGATAGAGCGATTTGGCTTCTGCGGCTTCGAGACATGGCAACCAAGGTAACGCTCGCGCCCTCACGTGGCCAGCGGCGTGAATCGCAGGACAATCCCCTGGCCGTCGCTGGCTGTGACGGCCACGGCGGTCAGGTCGGGAATGAGATAGTGTGCGGCGGCGAGCGACTCGGCTGCGTGCGAGAAAGTGGTGCCGATTACGGTGCATCCGGCTGCCCGGCCGGCGACAACTCCCGACGACGAGTCCTCGAAGACCACGCAATCCTCGGCTGCGAAGCCGAGCAGCGCCGCGCCGGCGAGAAATGGGGCCGGGTCGGGCTTTCCTTGCTCGACATGTTCCGCAGTGACGAGCCCCTCCGGGACAGGAATTCCAGCGGTTGCCAGACGCATCCGCGCCAGCCGGTCGGTGGCGCTGGTGACGACGGTCCAGCGGTCCATGGGCAGCTCGTTGATCAGTTTCAGCACTCCCGGAAGCACCCTGATCCCTTCGCCGTCGGCGAGTTCAATGTCTTCGATGACTTTTAGCTCGGCATCCGGATCGAGGTCCGGACGCAAAGCGGCGATGGTCTCCACGGCGCGGCGCCCGTGAGCCAGGCTGATGGCAAGCTCCGGATCGACCTGCCGAAGCCCCGCGTACTTCGTCCAGCTACGCTCGACCGAGCCGAGAGACGAGATCAGGATCCCATCCATGTCGAAAAGGATGCCCTTGCAACGGATCGTGATCGGAGAAGAGGCGATGGAAGAAGCCATGCGCACTATTGTAGAGGGGCAGATGGTTGCCGCCGGGCCGTTTGGACCTCACTGCGCGGGCCGAATTCGAGCTGGGGCGGATCGCTCAGCGTGAGCTTGGCTGCCACGGCGGCCCGCCGAGCCCCGCTTTGTACTTCGTTCTGCTGCATCGTAATCGCGCCGCCGGCAATCTCCGCGTCCGCCGTCCAGCGGTCGAAACGAGTGAGAGGCGGCGGAATGTCGGGGAACGCCGAATCGGAGGAGATCTCGGCCGGACGAGCACCCGAGGCGACAGATCCTCGCCGCCATTCGAAATGCAGACTCCCTTTGGCAGAGGAAGCCAGGTCTTCAGCTTCGTAGCCCGCCAGATCGATCGTTCCCGTTCCGCTCATCTCGCCTCCGGACCAACGTTGTTCGAGCAACTGGCCAACGGAGGCTGGATTCAAGTGCTGGAACTCGCCGGTTAGAGAATAGGCCGGCGTGTTTCCAGGATTCCCGCTTGCACCCGCTGCATGAATCGAGCCGTTGGCTTGCAACGTGCCCCCCAGCAAGCCGGCTTCGAGCGCTGTGATCTCCGCTTCCTGTTCCGCGATGCGCAGGGTCGCGGTGGGACGAATGAGCGTCACCGGCCCCAGGACCAGCGAGTCGGCCTCTGCTGTGCCTTCAAGAACCGGCCAGGTCGGCGGGCTCGACGGAGTCAGGCGGGCAATCAGCTCGGAGAGCAGCGTGCTGCGTCGTCGCGCTCCGAGGACTGTTGCTTCAAGGGAGGCTGCGTCGAGAGCGCCGAACTTGACGTGAAATGAAGGAGGACAGCCCTGAGCCGCGACGCAGCGGAAGGGTAGATCCAGGGTGGCCGTTCCCTCGACCGTTCCATAGGAAAAGGCGATCGGATCCCAACGTGCTTCGGTGTTGTCCACGTGAAGCGTGGCCTGGGAGATTTCCACCGGGCTGGCAAGATAATCCGCCTTCCAGATTGCATTGTGGAAAGTGAGGGTTCCATTCAGCCGGTCGAATCCGGTCGGGGGGGTGGGGGCAGCAGCCGTCGCTTCGTCTTCAGGCGCAGGAACCTCCGGAGCGAGCCAGGGACCCTCGGCACTCATTTCCACGCTCACGGACCCTCCGCTGACGGCGTCGAGCGGCGCATTCCCCTGCAGCCCGGCGATGCGCGCCAACTCCCGTAGTCGGCCGATCGAAGCCGTACCCCGCACCGAAACCTGATAGCCGGAAAGCGCAAAATGAGACGTGACCGTGAGGGGCGCGGTCGCGCCCGCGGGAATCGAGGCGGTCGCGGAAACGACAGGGAATCCGTCTGCGGACTGGCCTGGCTCGGCTAGGGAAGGCTCGAGAATCAAGCGATTGACGCGAATGGGGCGGTCGAGGCCGGCTCCGGTGAGGACCAGATCCTGCACCGTCAAGCTGCCCGAAAGTGGTCCATGGTTGGCCGATGCCTCAGTTGGCTCGCGAGTTCGAGCCATGCGCCGGAGCTGCGGCATCCTGGAATGCGCCGGGTTTGACTCGTCCATCACGGCGTAGGCGATCTTCCCTCCGACCGTTCCGCTGGCCTCGAGACCTTCGCCGAAATTGCTGCGAACGGTTCTGAGAGCATCGAGCGCGACGTCGACAGGGAAGCGATCGAGCTCGATGGAGAACTTCGGGTTGGCGCCGTCTCCCGGCAGATCGCCGGCGAGCCGGATGCGTCCGTCGCCGACGGGCGAATCGCACTGCACGCCTTCAAAAGCGCGGCTGGAAAGACGATAGACGAAGCTGCAGTTGGCGTCGAAGTCCATGGGCGCGGCGGGAGCGAACTCCTCGCGATGGACATTGGAAGCGCTCAACCGCGCCTTCACCCGCGCCGCATCCAGCGTTCCGTCCAATTGCAGTTCGCCCGTCAGGTTGCCGCGCCAGCCGGCATCGGAGCCGACCAGCAACCGCGTGAGCTGGCCAAGCTGGGCTTCGCGCCATTCCGCTTCAATGTGGAGAGGCACTTGGCGCAGCTCGGGGGCGCGGTGAAGGTCGGCTTCAAGACGAACGATGCCGGTGTCGGCGAGCTCCAGGCTCAGGTCGGTGCGGGCAGGTTGGCCGCGCAGACGGATACGCCACTCGTCGGGCTCCTCCTGCCAGAAGGATAGGTCGGCGTCGATGAGGGAAAACGGAAGCTTCTCGGCTCCGTTCTTCACGTTAATGCGCGAGTCGGTCGCCTCGAGATAGGGCAACGCAGCTTGCCTGGGTGCGTTCCGGCCCCGGCCATTTCCCTGGGGATGGGAGGCCGAGCGAAGCAGCGACTCCACGTTCCAGTGCCCATCGCGATTGCGCACCAGGTTCAGGCTGGCCTCATCGACGCTGATGCGGCCGATCTGGAGGCCTCTCCACAGCGACAGCAGCTGGATCGACGCGGTGACGGTGTTGGCGTGGAGGATCGGCTCGGCGCCGTAGGCCGGGTCTTCTTCGACAGTGAGGTCGTAGAGGACGAAGCCGGGCCGGGGCAGCAGGCGCAACTGCGCCGAAGACATGTGCACCGGACGGCCCAGCGAAGCGGAGAGGAGCCGGGCGATCCGGCCTTTGTAGCGTCCCACGCTGATGAACGGAGGCACGAAGACCACAGCCAGCAGCAGTCCGAGAACTGCCACCAGCAGCGCGAGACGCCGGCGATGGCCGCTCCGACCTGGTCCGTCTTCGGTCATGGGATTATGGTACGCCGCGACGCGAGCGATGCGCGTTTAGCTACCGCACCACGTGCAGCGTCCGCTTCCAGCGCGTTTCGGTGAAGAAATGAATCGCCACGTGAGCCATCCAGGCGATCGAGTTGCCGATCCCGGTCTTTTCGTACTGGCTGTCGGGAGTGACAAACGACCAGTAGTTGAACAGCGGCCGGCCAATGATGTTTTCGCGCGGGACAAAGCCCCAATAGCGCGAGTCGAGGCTGTTATGCCGGTTGTCGCCCATCATGAAGTAATGGCCGGGCGGAACGACCAGGTCGCCGTTCTCGAGGTGGTTGGGAAAGTCGACGGCCCAGCTTTCAGTGGCGCCAGGCGGGGAAGGCGGAATGGAAGGAAAGCTGTCCAGAAAATCCGCATCCGGGCTGAACAACATTTTCCCCTCGGGGGGCAGAGACAGCGCCACGCCATTGCGGATGACGATGCCGTCGCGCAAGTGGATGTGGTCGCCGGGCACGCCCATCAGCCGCTTGACCAGCGTGTAGTAGACGGGCTTGCCTTCCGCATCGACGGCATCGGGCACCGGCTTTTTGAAGACGACAATGTCGCCGTCCTCGGGCTCGCGGTAATGGACCAGCGGCATCCACTTGGTTGGCGGAGAGAACGTGATCCGGTCGACGACGAGATGGTCGCCGACCAGCAGGGTGTCCTCCATGGAGCCGGAAGGAATGACGTAGTTCTGGGCAAGAAAAGTGAGGATGAACAGGCCTACGACCAGCACCGAGCAGATGCTGGCAACCGCTTCATAGGGCGTTTCTTCCACTCTCTCCTGTGTGGCGGCGGGGGGCTCTGCGGTCAGCGTCGTTTTCGTGTTCATCCTGTTGCCCTTTGATCACGCACTTGCGCAGGGCAGTGCAGCAAGCTCCCATTCGCCTTCGCCTCAATGCACGACGTGGAAGATTCGCTTCCAGCGCGCAAATCCAATGAGCCGGGCCGAGAGAACCCTGTCGCTTCCGAGTCTATCATCGGCAGCTTGCTGCACATCGGTCGTGGAGGGCCGGCGCAGCGAGAAGTAGATCACCAGCGGCCGCGCCACGATGGCCTGCCGCGGCACGAAGCCCCAGAAGCGCGAATCGAGGCTGTGATTGCGATTGTCGCCCAGCACGAAATACTCGTCCGCGGGAACCACAAGCTCTCCGTTGCGCGTCAGGCTCTGCATCTGCTTCCACCAGCCGAGGTCGACTTGAGGATCGGAGTAGATTTTGGCGGGAAAATCGTCGCGGAACGCATTGGGCCCGGTCGGCTCGAACGCGGCATACGGCTCGTCCTGGACCACTCCGTTTACCGTCACGCGCCCGTCTTCCATGCGGATCCGGTCGCCGGGAACGCCGACGACGCGCTTGACCAAGTAGGGGGGATAAGGGTGATGGAAGACGACGATGTCGCCCCGCGATACCGCGCGATAAGGCATGAACCAACGGTCGAAGCTGCGGTCCGATCCGCTGGGCGCGAAGATCTGCTTGTTGACCAGCAGAAAATCGCCGACCAAGAGCGTGTGCTCCATGCTCTCCGATGGAATGAACTGGGGCTGCAGCAGAAACGTCAGCAGGAAGAGCGCCACCGTGATGGTTCGCAGCAGCGAAGCCAGTGCCTCGGGAACCGTGGGCAGATGAATCCGAAGGTGCGCGAAGCGGCGCCGCGTCGGGCTCGGATTGATCGCGGTGGAACTCATGGCTCGCGGAGACTCTGCGGTTCGGCGCCGCTCGACAAAGTCGCCGGCGCGCTGTTCTTGGCGGCGGCTGCCAGGAGCCGCCTCAAAGCTCGTCGTGCCGCATCCTGTTCCGCATCTTTCTTCGTGCTGCCGGAACCTCTCGCCAACGGCTTGCCGGGTTCGCCCTCATCCGGTTTGAGACGAACCTCGACAAAGAACCGCTTGCGGTGATCGGGACCGCTTTCGCCCCGCACCTTATAGATGGGCGTGCCCAGGCGCGTCGCTTGCAGATGTTCCTGCAGCGCCGACTTGTAATTGCCCAGGGCCGCCCCGGAACGCAACTCTTCCGCCAGTTGCTCGGCGATGTTTCCCATCACGTAGAGTCGCGCAAATTCCCTCACCGGCTCCAGTCCGCCGTCGAGATAGAGCGCGCCCAGCACTGCTTCCATGGTATTCGAAAGCACAGTGCTCGCGTGCCTGAGACCGCCGTGTTCTTCCGCCCGGCTCAGACGGAGGTAACTGCCGAGGCCGATCGCTGTGGCAACGCGGGCCATGTGCTGCCGGCTCACCAGTTGCGAGCGAACGACGGTCAGCTCTCCCTCGCGCCAGTCGGGATGGAGCTGAAAGAGCGCCTCACCGATGACGAGGCCGAGCACGGCGTCGCCCAGGAATTCAAGGCGCTCGTTATCTCCCGATGGAATGGGCGGTTCGGCAGCGCTCGCCAGTGCAATCTCGTTGGCCAGCGAGCGATGAGTCAACGCGCGCCACAAGAGTTCCGGGCGGCGAAACTCGTGGAGCAGAGTCGCTGTCAGGCCGGCCAAGTCGGCTCCGGAGTGCGAATCAACGGATTGAGGTTTCATCGGGAAGGTTTCCATCTGCCGAGATGAGGGAAGAAACCGGTTTGGTTTCCCGCGCGAATCGAAACAAGCCTGGAATCGGCTGAAGTACTTCGCTTGATTCCTTCAAAATTACAACCCGGCAATCACATGGCCAATGGGAATCCGATGGGAGTATCGGCATTTGCACCGATTTATTTCGTTTGTGCAGGAGCAACGTACGGCCTCATTGCGGTTTTTGCGAGCCACTCTGATCCTGGGCAGCTCCCGCTGGGGCACCGGCCTGCGGCTTCGTTCCGTCTGCCGGCGGAGCCGCCTCATCGTCGCTATCGTCCTCGCAACTATGGCCTTGCACCGCATAGGGCGTCTTCACTCCTCGTTCGGCCGCGAGGCGCGTGTCCTGGGCGCCATCGCGCACCGCCAGCGCCTCCTTATACTCGGCGACGGCCTCGTCTCGCTTGCAATCCAGATCCAGCATGCGGCCTACATAAATGTGCGACCACGCCAGAATGCGCGGCTCCTTGCTGGTGCTCAGCGTCTTCTGGAAGTCGCTCATGGCATCGTCGGGATGGCCGGTGAGAGCCGCAGCCCGGGCCAGAATGAAGTTGGCGCGGGCCCCGTTCGCCACCGCCTCCAGGCTGCTGGAGTGGTCTTGTAAGGCCCGTTGCGCCAAACCGCTCGCCGCAGCCACATCGCCGGCAGCCAGCTTGGCTTCGGCCAGGTCCAGACCAGTGAGCTTGCGCGGCTGGCTGCGCTGCAAGACGTCCCCATCGGCCTGCGCGTCGAACTCGGTCTGCCGCGCGCGATGAACCTGCTGGTCCACGTCCATGCCATAGACCATCTCGCCGATCGAGTCTTTCAGGCTGGCTGGGTCTTTCTCGAACTGGAGCAACTGCTCGTAAAAATATTGAGTGAGAACGTACCCCTGCGCCATATCGTGGCTGACCGTCGCCCAGCGTATCGCGTCCACCTTCTGCTGGTAGATCTGCCTCTCGTGCTCCAGGCGCGGCAAGTCCTCGCGGTCGGGATGCGGCGGCAATTGGAAGGCCGGCACGCCGGTATCCATCGTCCGTGCCTCGATGGCCTTGATCAGGCACTCGACGGTAAGTGCCACGGTGTCCGAGCGATAGACGAATTCGAGGGGAGCGTCGCGCACCTCTTTGAGGATCGGCTGGATGCGATCGATGGCGTTGGCCCGCGCGTACAGCAGAGGCTCGATAATGTAATGGAGGTACGTGTGGCGCACGTCGCTCATGCGAATCTGCCCGTTGACCGGCGAGACGACCACGACGTAATCGGTGCCGTAGATGCGCGCGTTCACCGTGCCCGGCGACAGCATCGGCTCGACGACCACGATGAACCTCCGGCCCTCGTACGTCGAGGCCGGCATCTTCAAGTAAAGATTGGTGTTCACGATCATCTGCGAAAGCGGATCGTGAAGCTGGGCGGCTTGCTGGTCGTAGATGGGATGGACCGTCAGCCAGATGCCGTGCAGGTCCACGGCGGCGGCGAAGTCCTTGAGCAGCGGCACGATCTCGGCAACTTGCGTCGAGTCGGGCGGCATCTCCGGCAGTTCGACGGAGGTTTCGATTTCGGGCGGCGGCGTGAGGTAAAGAGCCAGCGAAATGTACTGCGAGACATCCTTCTCCGTGCCGGTCATGCGATGCTGAACGATGTAGAGACAGACATGATCGCGCTTGGCCCGCGCGTCTTCGCTCTTAGCTAGCGCCTCGTTCATCTCGTCGCGAACGCGTTTGCGAATCGGAGCACTCTCTTCCAGGCCCTCGTCGTAACCGCAGGCGTTCAGCGCCGAAGCCATAACGAAGAGCGGTTCCAGGCTGACCAGGGAGACGGTGGGACCGGCGGGATCGACCAGCGAGGGCGACTTTTCCTGCTGGAAATCTACCGTCGACGAGCTCAGTTGCGGATTGCTCGAAGAAGATTGAGGCGTGGCCGCGACCGGCGCCAGGCCCAGCGCCAGAACCAGGGCGCCAGCAGCAATGGAAACCGCATACGGACGAGAATGACTGAACCGCATGAGAAAAACCCTGCCTGCCAGTCTAGTTAGACTCGCAGTCAGGGTCAAACGGGAGAGACGCGGACGGGGATTCCGCTAGCCACGGACGGAGACGCCGGAGAACGAGAGCACGGCCAGGCCGCGGACGGGCTCGCCGAAGAAGCGCGCCGGCTCAAAGTAGCTGTCGACCAGAATGTTCTCAATCTGCGACCGCGTGGCGGCGTCTGTGGGACCGGAGACGATGCGAAAATCGTACACGCGGCCGTCGCCGTTCACGTAGGCTTCGACAACCACCGGGCCGGCGTCGATCTCGTTGCTTTCGGCTCCCGGAGTGAGATAGACAAGCCGGGGCGCCGTGGCGTTTCCGAGGGGCTCGTCCATCGCATTGACCCGCTGCGGTTGAGCGAACATGGTGACAAGCACGGTGACCGTTCCGATGAGAAGCATGGCGCTGGCCAGGCCGGCCGCGGCCTGCAGCAAAAAGGGTCCAATGGTGTTCTTCCACACCAGGTTCAAAGCGTGAAAGCGGCTTTGCCGCGCGCGCGCCCGTTCGTGACTCAAGGCGATACGAATGCGCAGCAGCAGGTCCGCCGGCTCCTTGACGGGGCCCAGCGTGGCCAGGGAGGTCTGGACCCTGCGCAGCGAGGCCCATTCGGAAGCGCATTCCCCGCATTGCTCGAGATGTGCGGCAACGCGCTGCATCTGGCGCCCCGTGAGCCGGCCATCCAGATAGCCCGTAAACTGTTCCCGGATTGGTTCGCAGCCATTCATTGCGCCTCCTCCCCAAAAAGTGTTTCAATGCCGCTGCGCGCCGGCTTGCGAACGGCGAGCCTCTCGCCGGCCAGCAGGGACCTTAGATAGGCTCGCCCACGCACCAGCCGAGACTTCACCGTTCCCAGGGTCACGCCCTGAATCTCTGCTACTTCTTCGTAAACGAATCCTTCTATATCTCGCAAAATCAATGTGCTGCGAAAGGGCTCGGCGACGTGCTTCAGCGCGGCCTCGACGCGCGCCCGATTCTCTTCATGGACGGCCAGATCGAAGGGCGATTCGGCCGGGTCGACGAGCATCTCTTTCAGCAACACCGGCGATCCGTAAGCTCCCTCGACGACCTGCTCCTCAATCGGGACCTCTTGCCGGCGATGCCTTGACCACCAGCGCCGCTGGTTCGAAGCCTCGCGAAGCGCGATCCGGTAAATCCAGGTGCGCAGCGACGACTCACCATGAAAGTTGCCGATGCCGCGAAAGACTTTGACAAACACTTCTTGCGTCAAATCCGCGGCCGCGGCCGGGTCCTGCACCGTGCGCGCCAGCAAAGAATATATCGGCTGGTGAAAGCGCGCGATCAGCCATGCAAACGCATCCTCAGAACCGGCCCGGAGTTCTTCGACTAGAGCCGCCTCTTCCGCTTGAAACGTGAGCGCGCCGGCGAGATTACCCATGGTGAGCTCCACCTGCGAATCAGGGTGCTCCCACCTTACCGCAAAACCCGCGCATTTGCCATCCGGCGCAATGTGCGAATGCCCGCCACCGGCATCCGGAAACGGGCACACGCTCAACGGAAGAAGACCTTCTTCGGAAACCGGCGCTTCCCCGTGACCGGATTCTCGTTCGTGACGGTAAGCCGCGCCTTCTTTTGCCCTGCGGTGCGTGGGATCGGGGCGTACGCCTCCAATCCCGGAAGCGACCCATGCACTCTAGTTTCTTAGACACCGGAAACCCACCGAAGTGTTCCCGGTCACGGCTTCTTTGTCCCGGGAAATCTGGTTCTCGTCCCTCCTGCGGCCTCTGACCTAAACCGTAAAAACGATGCGGCGTCCTTTTTCGGGGCGGTTCCACGCCGTTTCGACTTGGGAGAGCGGTACTGGCTCAACGGCGACCTGCAACTCGCCTTTGGCCGCCAGGGAAAAGAGCGTTGGGACCATAGCCAGAATGGTCTGGAGCGGGACTGAGCCGAACCCGCTCCCTTTCAGCGTGAGATCGATGCTGCGCAACGTAGCGCCGGGAAGACTGATGTTCTTGCCCGCGCCCTCGCCCACCTGCACCAGGCGCGTCGCACGGGTCGACTCGACGCGAAAGCCCTTGGCCAATGCCTCGAGCAGAAGTTCCGTCGGCCGGCCCCAAAGGTAGTCGATGACCACGTCGATTCCCGCCGAAGCCTCCGCGGCGAAGGCTTCGCGGACGGCTTCTTCCGGCTGCCCCAAGGCAATGACCGCGTCGACCGGAGCGGCAGCGAGCGACTCGACATTCCGGCCCGCGGCGATCACTCGTCTGGCGCCCAGATGCCGCGCCACCTGAATGGCAAGGTGCCCGGCCACGCCGGTCGCGCCGAGGATGAGAACGGTCTCGCCCTTCGCCAGCCCGGCGCGCTCCTTGAGCGAACCCAGGGCCGAAATCCCGGGGTTGACGATGGCAGCAGCCTGTAGGTCTTCGATGCCGTCAGGCAACGGAACGCACATCGAGCGCGACGCGACGGATCGCTCCGCCATGGTTCCCCACTTCTGCCGTGATGCACCAAAAAAGACGCGGCTGCCATCGCGCAGCAACCCCACTCCATCCACGCCCGGAACCAGCGGGACTTCGCGGGAGCTCGAGTAATGCGCTCCGCTGGCCCGCGCCTTCACCACGGGGTGCAGTCCGGCCGCACGAACTTCGACAAGGACCTCGTCATCGCCGATGACCGGATCGGGAAACTCCTGATATTGCGGGGGTTGGTCTAGAATGTTGACCACGGCTGCGCGCATGAGATGCGTCCTCCTTAACTTAGTTAGATTCCCAATTTAACACTGTTAAATGACAAATGCTACACTTTTTTATGCCCTTGGACCGATACGTCATCCTCAACCAGGCGTTCTCAATCCTGAATGAATCCGGTCTGGAGAGTCTGACACTGCGACGCCTGGCTGCCCGGCTGGGCGTAAAGGCCCCGGCCATCTACTGGTACTTCAAAAACAAGCAGGAGTTGCTGGATGAGATGGGGACCCAGGTTCTTCGCGAGGCGCTCGACAAGGCGCCGACATTCGATGCCGCGCAGAGCTGGCAGGATTGGGCGTTGAACTACTGCCTGGGACTGAGGAGGACATTGCTGGGCTACCGCGAGGGCGCGCGGATGTTCAGCGGCAGATATCTCACCGATGCGGCGCTTTTCGCTCCCATGGAAGCGAGCCTGCATAAGCTCACTAGTGCGGGCTTCAGCTTGCGGCAATCGGAATTGGGATTGAGTGTGTTGTACTGCTATGTCGTCGGCTTCGTAATCGAGGAACAGGCGCGCGACTTGGCGCCGGGCGTGCCCGATCCAAGGTACGACCTGGCGCGCCGCGCCAGCCGCGTCGACCGGCAGAAATATCCGCTCGTCCACGAATCGGGCCAAAAATTGTTCGCGGACCACGATACGCGTTTCCTGGAAGGCGTCAGCCTCGTCATTGTAGGCCTGACGTCGTTGCTCCCGGCTTCTTCGAAGCGGGATTGACGAACTCCCGTTTGACGATGACAATTAGGAGAGTCGTATCCTGCCGTGAGTGGGCCTGTGGCGCAGTTTGGGAGCGCGCTTCCATGGCATGGAAGAGGTCGTCGGTTCGATCCCGACCAGGTCCACCAATCCTCCGAATCGCGGCTTTCCTGACTCGCGGCAGCTCCTTTCGCACGGGAAATGAAAGGTCTCCCTTTCTTATTGGCTTCGGGGAAGGCTTTTGCCATGCGTGATCGCGCTCGAGCGAGACGCAGGATCTCGATTCGAGCATCCAGAGCGGTTCCACAATTTCTGTACCCGGTTTCAGACGTTGTCGAAGGTAGCTCTTTTTTGACGAACGAGTCACCTGGCTTGGGCGGATCCGAGGTATAGCAACTGTGGAATCGCTTTATCGGCGATCTTGCCGATCGCGCCAATCCCGATACTCCCTTTGCTCGGCAGCGCTCCGCCTGGCCAGATCCACGTGTTCCCGATGAGTCTCACGTTCCCACCGGTTATAGTAGGCGGCCTCGCGGTTCTGACATCCAGCCAGGAGCAGCGGCGAAGCGAGTGTTAGTGGGAGCAAGAACACGGAGAGACGTTTCGACAGCGAAAAGGGCATCG
This sequence comes from Acidobacteriaceae bacterium, assembly GCA_030040655.1. GTDB lineage: Bacteria > Acidobacteriota > Terriglobia > Terriglobales > Acidobacteriaceae > Telmatobacter. The sequence continues at coordinate 14,362 of JASHTH010000728.1, forward strand.
GGGGTTCCTTTCGCTTCGAATCATACACGCGGAATGCCTCCCGGATCTGGCAAACCGGTGCGCTGAGGATGGAAAGATCTCACTGAGTCTGAATCGTCCATCCCCATGCGTAGTCATTGGGTCTGCGGCTCTCGGCCTGTAACGACTCCGGGATTTCGATCCTGAGGCCAGTCGATGAGTCATAGGACCATTTCATCGGCTCGGGATAGCCGAACATGCGGATCCTGCCCGCCGGCGCGGGCCGCACGGACGCGAGCGCCAGCGTTTTTCCCGGCCACTGAAGCGCAAAGCAGTAGACCGTGCGGTTGTCCTTGGCGCGGGTGAATCGAATCGCATCCCCATCGCGCCAGAGGTCATCTTCGCGCGCACGGGAGGCATAAATGCCGTCGCCGCAAACGCGGAGCCAGGCGCCGGCCTGTTTCAGTTGCTCGATTGCCATTGGATGGAATCTGCCTGAGCCATCGGGGCCCACGCCGACCTGAAAGCTGCCGCCCTTGGCCGCTGTATCGACAATGTTCTTCACGATCCAACCGGCGCCTTTGTAGTTCGCGCCTTCCGGATCGAAAGAAAAGCCATGGGCCAGCGGGTAAATCACCATCCACGGCATGTTCGTGTTGGACTTACTGCCCGGGACAAATCCTTCCGGCGTGTAATAGTCGCCGTAGTTCCCGATGCCGCGCGCGCGCAGCATGACATCGGGTTGCAGCCGGCGCAATTGCAGGATCGTTTCCCGCAACTGCGGCCATACCTTCGGTCCGAGCCACTGGTCGAGTGACAGCATGTGAATCTCGCCATAATTTGTCAGCAGTTCCTCAAGCTGCATGCGATGCCGCGCCATCATGCGAGCGACCTGGTCCGGTGTTGGATCGGGAGCAGTCCAAATATGCCGTGTCGAGTCCGGCGGTTGCGGGCGCCACTGTGTGTCGAGTTGCGCGGCGGACGGCACCGCAATGGGGCTGTCGGCAAAGGGACGAAAGTCCGCATCGTACCAGTCGGGATGGGAAAAATAGAGGGCGATGCGCAACCCGCGCTTGCGCCCGGCATCGCAAAGCTCTTTGACGACGTCGCGCCGGAATGGGGTCTCCATCATCGAGTAGGCAAGGTTGCAATTCTGCAACGCCGGACCGCCCGGGGCATCCCAGCGCACCCGCTGCCGCACGCGGGTCTTTGTATCGAACATCGAAAAGCCTTCATGATGCTTCGTCGTGAAGGCGAACATGCGCAGCCCATTGTCCGCAAAGAGAGAGGTCCATTCGTCCGCGTCGAAGCCCGAGGGATTCCACGTCTTGTTGAGCTCGTTGTAGCGGGCACGCTCGGCAAAGGTCAGATCGAGGTACGGCCAGGACTCGTGGGTGAATCCAGCCACCGAGTAGATTCCCCAGTGGATGCGGATCCCGTACTTCATATCGCGAAAGGCTTCGTACGCGGCCTCCGAAGCCCAGCGATACCCCCGAACCGGCTCCTCCTCGATGTATGATTTCACTCTTTCGTAGTGCGAATCCGTCACCGGAAGACGGTGCTCGGAGGGAAGGTTAAAAGCTGCGAAGGAGAGATGACGATCGAGCAGGCTAGAGGCCAACGTCATTCCGCTGGCCGAAAGGAGGGTTCGCCGTCGCATCTTGATCTTCTCGTCCTTCGTAATTCCCGAGTGCGCCACGGTGCTCCGAGGATCAGAATTCTCTGAGAACCGGCGAAGCCGTGGAAGAATCGGTATTGAGATGCGGAGAGCTTTCTCCGCACCACCAACAAAATGAGCTCGCCGAAAATGTTTGCTTCTCTCTTCGCGCTGGTGGCCTCCGCCATCTTCCCGCTCGGCGCGCCGCGTTCGAACGATGGCGAAATCCACCTGCGGCTGCGCACCCGCGTTGAGCCTTATCACCAGAGCGGCCCATGGGTTGAGGCCCAGTACGAGGGCACGGTCAATGCCGCCACGACCGCGATCATTATTACAGACATGTGGGACAAGCATTGGTGCACGGGCGCGACCCGACGGGTCCACGAGATAGCCAAGAGAATGGAGCCGGTGCTCAACGAAGCGCGGCGCGCGGGCATTCTGATCATCCATTCGCCTTCCGAAACCATGGACTTTTATGCGAATGCCCCCGGCCGGCTCCTGGCCGAGAATGCTCCCCAATCCACTCCCCCGGCAGAGCTGGTCATCAAGGACGGACCATTGCCCATCGATGACAGCGACGAAGGCTGCGATACCCCGGGCGACAAGCCCTACAAGGCATGGACGCGGGAGAATCCGGCGCTAACCGTCGCTCCCGGCGATGTCATCTCGGATCGGGGAGCCGAGATTTACAACGTCCTGAAAGAGCACCACATCGATACGATCCTTTACATGGGCGTCCATGCGAACATGTGCATTCTGAATCGCAGCTTCGGCGTACGGCAGATGTCGAAGTGGGGGTTTCGTTGCATCATTGTGCGCGACCTCATGGACGCGATGT
>JASHTH010000729.1 GCA_030040655.1 Acidobacteriaceae bacterium
GGGCAGCCGCGACGCCATCGACGGCCTGCGCAAAATCATCTCCACCGGCACCGGCGCCGACCGCCAGCTCAAGGTCTTCGAGGAAACCAAGGGCGATCTGAAAGCGGTCGTGGATTACATGGCAGAGGAGACGAGGGCGGGGCTGTAGCGGTCAAACGAGCCCAGAGTTCAAAGTCTTCGGGGCCGTTTTGTCTGCCTCGTCCAGGTCGGGCAGTTGATTGAACCAAGCGCGAAAAGTCTCGTCGAACTTATACTTCTCGTCAAAATCGAGCGAGGGAAAGCGATCATCGTCCGACACAATCTTTAAGCGCCATTCCCCCGGGAAAGTCGTCAGTCCCGCGGTCAAAGTACCTTCGCCTGCCAAGAATCTTTTCAAAAGTGAGTTTCTTCTCTCCAAACACACTGCCGAGCCGGATCTCTTCCTGCGTAAGGGTCAGCCTCGTGGTGAATTTTTCAGCGGTGATCAAGCCTCCTCCGACGACGAGCACGAATCCCACAAGGATCGTCCAAGGATCCGCTTCCTTATCGCTGAAAGCGATTCCCCACAAAACTGCCACAAGAAATGTAAGTGCGAACGCCATAAAGATCAGGCAGAACACTTTCTGTCCCCGTCTGATCGTGTAGACGCGCGTGGTGCGGCCTGAAGATTGAGGGAGACCCATGGCAAATGACGAACGTTATAGCACAAATCGCCTGCGCAGTGAGCAAACCGAATCGACCGTCCCAACTTTGGCGCTACGCCCACTCCTCTGATAAACTTGAGGTTCTGAGTCCACCCGCAGGAAAGCCACCATGTCGATTCATCCCGTTATGCAGCGCCTGGCCGACAAGCTGAAGCGCACCGATCTGCCGGAATTCGAGCCCGGCGACCAGATTCGCGTCCAGGTGAAGATCAAAGAGGGCGACAAAGAGCGCCTGCAGGCCTTCGAGGGCCTGGTGATCTCCGTCAACCGCGGCCCGCAGGGCAGCTTCACCGTGCGCAAGATGAGCTTTGGCCAGGGCGTGGAGCGCATCTTCCCCTTCAACTCCAAGGTCATCGACAAGATCGAGAAGGTGCGCAGCTACAAGGTGCGCCGCGCCAAGCTCTTCTACCTGCGCGGTCTGCGCGGCAAGGCCGCCCGCCTGAAGGAAGTGGAGCGCGAGACGGGCAAGGTTCGCGCGTAAGTGGTTTAAATCCCCGGTCTCAAAATCGAGACCGGGGCACCCGACATCCGCGGAATAGACTCCCGAAACTGCGGCTCCTCGCGTGCTCAAGTCCGCTCGGAATTTAGAGGTGAAGGGCTTTGTTTGGCACGGCTGAAGCCGTGCCCTTTCAAAGCGGCGAGATGTTTGTAGTCCAGCCGCGTCTCGGCGCGCGCGAGGCATCCCGGCATTCCACAACATGCACAGCCCCCGGCCGATCCGCCCGTGGGGCTTTCGTTTCTATACTGCTTGCATGGCGAAGGCGCGCGTCTGCGGTTGGACGCTGGAAAAGTCGGCCTGGAGCAGCGGTTTCCAGCACGTTGCCGGCCTGGACGAAGTGGGCCGCGGGCCGATGTTCGGCCCCGTGGTTGCCGCGGCCGTCATTCTCGTTCCCGGAATGCGCTTCGGCGGGCTGACGGACTCGAAGCAACTCACCGAGAAGCAGCGCAACGAGTTCGAGGTGAAGATCAAGGCGAAGGCCGCGGCTTGGGCTGTTGCCGCCGTCGACGTCGAGACCATCGATCGCATCAACATTCGCCGCGCCTCGCTGCTGGCCATGCGCCTGGCGGTCGAGCAGCTTACCGTGCAGCCGGATTATCTGCTCATCGACGGCATTGACACCATCGATTGGCCCTGCCCGCAGCAGTCGATCATTCAGGGTGACTCGACCAGCCTCTCCATCGCCGCCGCGAGCGTACTGGCCAAGGTGCACCGCGACCGGCTTCTTGTCGAACTCGACGCGCAATACCCCGGCTATGGATTGGCCAGCCACAAAGGCTACTGTTCGCCCGAGCATCTTGCCGCGCTGGCACGGCTGGGACCCACACCGCTGCATCGCAAAAGCTACCAGCCGGTGGCGCAAACGGCGCTACAATTCCCAGAGTCTTGAATCGAACTCGGGGGCTTGCAATGTCGTGTCGTTGGATTTGGGCTGCCGCTGCCGTTTGCCTCCTGGCCGGCGGATGCGGGAAGAAGAAACCGAACAAGCCCGATGCGACCAAGGGCGTGGTCACCGGAATTGTGATCTGCGCCGACACCGGCAAGCCCGCGCGATTCGCCGAGGTGACGCTGACCGCCGCGCCCCCGGAGGGCGAAAAGCTCGAAGACAGTATGCCGCTACCCGCGTTGGAGAGCGCAGTCACCGATCTCGACGGGCGCTTCCGCATCGAGGCGGTCAAGCCCGGCCAATACTATGCGTTCGCCACGCTCGAGGGCTACCTCGATCCCCAGCTCGGCCTGGATTTCACCGATATGAAGGATCTTGCCAACGACACCTTGCGCAGCCGCGACGCCATACAACAGTGGAAGGATCACCTCACCGAAGTTGTCGTTGCCGCGCACCGCGTGAGTGACCTTTCGCTTGAGATCGAGCGTGCCGCGGAGATCAACGGGACCGTATCGTACGACGACGGCAGTCCCGCGATCGGGATGCACTTCCAACTTTTCCGCAAAACCGCAAAGGATAGCTGGACGCCCGCCGGCTTGCCTCTCCTCGACAGTTGGTCGCTTCACGCGACCAGCGACAGCCACGGCCGCTATTCGGTGACCAACCTGGTTGCCGGCGAATACCGGGTCTGCGCGCTCCTGCCTTCCGACTCCGAGGACACGGCTTTGCCGGTCTGCCTTGGCAATACGTTTCGCCGCAAGAAATCCGATACGATCAAAGTGCAGGCCGGGGACACGGCGACCGGCGCGGACATCATCATTCCGCTGACGGGATTACATGAGGTCTCGGGCAATTTGAGCGCGCTTTCCGACGGGCATCCGGTCGGGCGCGCGACGCTGCGCCTGCTCTACGCCGACGACCGCGAACAAGCGCGCGAGACTCAGATAGGCGACGACGACGGCGGCAGCTATTCGTTCGACTACGTTCCCGAGGGCAGCTACATTCTCCAGGTTTCCGGAGCGCAGGATGCGGAGACGTCCGGCGGCCAGCCCGATCCCGGGCCCACGAAGCCTCCGCGTCATTACGCCGACAAGGAAATCCCGGTGCAGGTTGCCGGCGATGTCGACAGCATGAACGTTACTCTCGCCGAGCAGCCGCCCGCGAAAGCGAACTGACCCGACGCTTCCCGTTCGGATCCACGCTGATCGGGTTCGCATCGAATCGCACGACACCGAGCAGGCCAAACGCGGAGCTTCTCAGCTCTTCGTTTCGATCCAGTAACGCCGTTCTTCGCCCTCCGGTAGCGAAGCGTCGGCATTGCGAACGCCGCCGCATTTTTCGATCACTCGCGCCGACGCAACGTTGGTCGAGTTGCATGTGACGAGAGCTTTCTCGATACCCATCTCGCCGAGTTTCTTGAGCGCAATGTGTAGCGCCGCAGTGGCCACGCCGCGGTTGCGGCACGAGGGCCGCACCTTGAATCCGATGTGTCCGCCAATCTGCTCGAGGTGCGGTGAAAGCCGGCGCCGAAGATATAGCTCGCCCAGGATTCTTCCTTCCGACTCGATGAAGTAAGCTTCCATCGGCACGATCTCCGGACGCGGAAAGCCGCCTTGTTGCATTTGCGAAAGCAGCGAATAGAAGGCTGAGTAGCCCTGCCACGCGACCGCAAAGTCTCCTCTGTAAACACCCCCTTCGCCGGCGGCTCGAAACTCATCGAGCATCTCGGCAAACTCTTCATCGCGACCCGGGCCCATCGGCGTCAACACCACCTTTGCAGCGAAATCCTTCATGTCCATTCAGTTTAGGAGCAACCGGTTGGTGTTTCTTCAGCGGGTGCCTCGGCAAGAAACGGCCACTGCCCTAGCCGCCAGGCGCGAAGAAGGTAGATCAGCGAGCCGGAAATGGCGATGCTACCGGCAACGGCCAGCCCTCCCAGCGCATTTACGCGGTTGATGACGATAAAGACGAAGCCGGCCATGGCGACGATCGGCGGCAGCGGATACAGCGGGATACGAAACGGCCGCGGGAGATCGGGGCGCTGGATGCGCAGAAGGATCACGCCGATCTGCTGGAAAAAGAACTGCAGCAGGATGCGCGTCACCACGAGCATCGTGATGACTTGCTGGAGCGAGAAGAAGCAAAACGCCGCGGCGACCAGGCCGAGTGCGACAAGCGAGCGATGAGGAATGCCGTGGCGGGGATGCACCGCGGCGAGATAGCGGAAATAATTTCCGTCGCGCGCCGCGGCGTAGGGCACGCGCGAATAGCCGAGCAACAGCGAGAAGACGGAAGAAAACGCGGTCCACACGATGAGCGCGGCCATCAGGCGCCCGGCCCAGCGGCCGAACGCCGACTGGGCAATGTCGGCCACGAGCTGCAGACGAACGGTGTCGGCGACATTCGGGGCCAGGTGGCCGGCTGCGTCGCGCACTGCCGGTAAAGCCGCCATGTTCATTGTGACGTAAAACGCCGAGACGAAGAGGACCGACAACAGGATGGCGCGTGGAATGGTGCGCTCCGGCTGCCGCACCTCGCTTCCCAGGAAGGTGATGTTGTAATAGCCCCAATAATCGTAGGTGGTGATCAGAGTCGCTTGCGCGAGTCCGCCGAGAACCACTGCAACCGATTGTGCCGGCGAAGACGGCATGCGCCATCCGCCCATTGCAGCAGCATGAGCGAAGCCGGAGACAATGACCCCGGCGATCGCCGCCAGCACGCCCACGAAGAGCACCCATGCCACTCCCGTAACGATACTAAGTCTGCGGTAAAGCAGAAATGTAACCAGCAGACACGCCGCCGCCGCCGCAAATCTGGAATCGTGGAGCGCGGGCAGCGCCGCAATTGGTGCATGATCGAGTCCCGGCCAGAACCAGGCGAGAAAGCTCGAAAGGCCGATGCATCCCGATGCGATGGAGAGCGGGGCGGAGAAGCTCAACTGCCAGACGTAAAGAAAGCTCAGCCAGTTTCCCGCGCGGTCGGGCCCGTAGATTTCACGTAGAAAGGCGTACGAGCCTCCGGCACGTGGGAACGCCGCGCCTAACTCCGCCCAAACCAACCCATCGGCCACGGCGATGGCCGCACCCAGCAGCCACGCCCACGGCGAGAGCCGGTAGCCCGCAGCGGCAATCACCAGCGGCAGGGTGATGAACGGCCCTACGCCGATCATCTCCAGCATGTTGAAGGTGACGGCCGCGCGCAATCCGATGCGACGCTGCAGGCCCGCAGCGCCGGGAGACGTCGAAGAGGCCGGAGTCATCGAAGGCGGCGAAGTTCCCATCGCTCTCGCGGATTGTACACTGGCGAGAGATGCTCTTCGCTCAGAGGACCCAAAGAACATCGACCATTGCGCTCCTGTACCGCGCGTTGCTCGCGGGCTGCGCTTGCTTGTGCGCGCCCGCGCAAACAGCCTCCGGTGGATCGCAGATTCCCGCCGCGGAGCCAACGTCCGTCGCCCTGCCGATCGCCGAAGACCGCGGCCAAGCGGCTCTTGAACAGGCGCTCAAACGGCTGAACACAACGGCCAGCCTGCTGATGATCGTGGCTCATCCCGACGATGAGGACGGCTCGCTGCTCACGGCTCTTTCGCGCGGCGCGGGAGTGCGCTGCACGCTCTTCACGCTCAACCGCGGCGAAGGCGGGCAGAACGCCATGTCGGGCGAGGCCGACGACGCGCTCGGGTTGATCCGCACCAACGAGCTGCTGCGAGCTGACCAGTTCTACAGTGCGAAACAGCTGTGGGGAACGGAAGTCGACTTCGGTTTCTCCAAAACGCAGGAAGAATCCTTCGCGCGCTGGGGACATGAGCGCGTCCTCTACGATGCCGTGCTTGCGGTGCGCAAGACACGTCCGCAGGTGATCGTCTCCACGTTCGTCGGCGGCATCACCGACGGCCACGGCCAGCACCAGGTGTCGGGCGAGATCGCGCAGGAAGCCTTCAAGGCGGCCGGCGACCCAAAGGTCTTTCCCGAACAGTTGAAAGATGGCCTCCAGCCGTGGCAGCCGCTTGCCGTTTATTCCATGGTGCCGTTCGCGCCGGTCACAGACGGCCGAATGTTCGATTACGCCACGGGCAAATGGGCGCCGGCGAAATTCAAGAATTATGTCACCGGCGAAGTCTCGACGAGCCCTCCTTCCGCAGACGTTACGATTCCCGTCGGCACATGGGATCCGGTGCTGGGGCGCACGTACACGCAGATCGCGCGCCAGGGGTGGGGCGAACAGAAATCGCAGAACGGCGGCGCCAATCCCTCGCTGAGCGGGCCGGAATCCACACGCTATCATCTGTGGGCGGTCGCGCCGCAAGCGGCAGCGCGCGGAGGCACGAATGCCGGCGATCACAGCCTCTTTGAAAACGGGAAAGTCCACATCGACACCGGTGTCGGCGGGCTCGCCGGACTGGCGATGGGCGGCGCGCCGGACTGGCTGCGGAAGAGCCTCGCGGAAATCGCGGCGAATCTCCAGCGGTTCGAAACCGAACACGAAAATCAAGCCGCACTGTCCGTCGCACAGGCGCTCGCACCCATCTATCGACAGACTCTCGATCTCCGCGCCAAAGTAGCCAGTAGCGATCTCGATGCCGTTTCCAAGTCGGACCTGCTCTTTGAGCTCGACACAAAAACTGAGCAGTTTCAGGACGCGCTGCGGCTGGCGCTGGGGCTCGATCTGATGGCCTTCAGAACTGACGCCCGGTCCGCTTCACGCGGAGGATTTCGCGGCGAGACCGCCGATGAGACGTCGCGCAGCGTCGCGCCGGGAGAGGAATTCCGGGTGCGCGTGCACACCGCGCAGGCCACCAAGGAAACCAAGTGCGAGCGCGTGTGGCTCGTCAGCACGACCGGCGATCCGTGGATAAACCAGATCCTGAGCGGCGCGCCGGATCCGCAAGCGCCGATCGCAGATCCGATCTTCAGCACGCAAGTGCCAGAGAATGCCGAGCCCACCGCGCCCTATTTCACCCGGCCGTCGATCGAGCAGCCGTTCTACGATTTGACCAAACCGGCCGATCGCGAGCGATCGTTCGTCCCTTATCCCCTGGCCGCATGGGCGGAATTCACTTTCGACGGGCTGCCCATTCGGGTCGGGCAGGTGGTGCAGACGCTCGATCGCGTCACCGGCCCCGGCGGGATCTACGAACCGCTCGTGGTAACGCCCGCCCTTGGCGCCAGCGTAGAGCCGGAGGCGCGCATCCTGCCACTCGACGGCAGCCCACTGCCAGTGAAGGTGACCGTTCATGCCCAGACTGCGGCCGAAGGAACCGTTGCGCTCAAGCTGCCGGCGGGTTGGCATTCGGAGCCATCCGAAGCCAAATTCCATTTGACTGGCGCGGGAGACACCGAACCGCTGCTGTTTTCCGTCACGCCAGACGGCGCCGAGGCCGGCGCCTATAGCGTCGAAGCCATCGTGCACTCCGGCGGGAAAGACTATATGACCGGTTGGCATAATGTCAGTTACGCGGGCCTGCGGCCTTACAACCAGTACAAGCCCGCCGTGCTGAGGACCCGCAAAATCGACGTGAAACTCGCGCCGGGCCTGCGCGTCGGTTACGTGATGGGCCCCGGTGATCTTGTGCCCGACGCAATCGAAGGTCTTGGGGTTGCGCCACACCTTTTGTCCGACGCCGAATTGGCTTCCGCCGATCTCTCGCAATGGAACGTGATCGTAGTCGGGATCCGCGCCTATACCACGCGACCCGAATTGACCAAGGATCAGGCCCGGTTGGACGAATTTGTCCGCAGTGGAGGGACCCTGGTCGTCGAATACCAAAGCTCGACCTTCCCTGCGCCGCTGCCTCTGGCCATCGGCCGCTTTGCCGAACGCGTGGTCGACGAGCAGGCGCCGGTCAAGCTGCTCGATCCCGGCAACGCGCTGCTGAACTGGCCCAACCACATCTCGTCCGCCGATTTCGATGGTTGGGCGGAAGAGCGCGGCCACGGCTTCCTCGAATCGTGGGACAAGGGCTTTACGGCGCTCACCGAAACCGCCGATCCCGGCCAGGACCCGCAGCGCGGAGGATTGATTGTCGCGCATCCCGGTAAAGGCACTTATATCTATGTCGCCTTCGCGCTTTACCGCCAACTCCCAGAACTCGTCCCGGGAGCCTATCGCATCCTGGCCAATCTGTTGAGCGCGGGTAAGTCGCAGGGAAATTGAGGCCGGCGGCTCCATCTTGCACTGCGGCTTGAGGTTGATCTTCGCCTCCGCATGTGCGCCCTCGCCCGCTTGGAACCCTTTCAAAACACGATGGATAGATTGTTAAAAGTGGATGAATTCGTCATATATTCATCAAACTTTGCGACCCTCTGAGATGTGATCCACCAGGAAAGCCCGGGAGCGACTCCATCGAGCTTTCATTCGATCCATCCCCCGCAGATCGAACGGGTCAATGCACCTTCCGGCCCCGGACGAATCAAGCAATGCGGAATCCGACTGCGCGCTCGAATCCAGTGAGCGCGATCCCAACCAGCGGAAAACAGAGAGAGGCCCAATGAATATGCGATTGAAGTCTGCTGCCGCGCTCATCCTGGCGGCGAGTCTTGTTCCCATCTGCGGATTCGCAAGCGATGCGGCTCCGCAAGCCAAGAAACACGCTGCCAAGAAGAAGCCGCCGGAGCCGAGCGTCCAGGACCAGATCGAAACACTGCGGCGCTCCATGCAGGAACAGCAGGAGCAGATCGACGGTTTGAAGCAAAACCTGGCGGTCAAAGACGCGGAGCTGCAGAAGGCGCAGCAGGCGGCCGCCGATGCGCAGGCCGCCGCGTCCAGGGCCGAGGCGGCTGCGCAAGCCCAGAACCAGGCCGTAACGGATAATGCGGCGGCAGTGACCACGTTGCAGTCGACGGTCTCAGACCTGAAGAGCAATCAGGCTTCGCTGGCCACGACCGTTTCCGATGAAACGGCCAGCATGAAGAAGGCCATCGAGAGTCCTGACGTGCTGCATTACAAGGGAATCGGCATTACACCGGGAGGCTTCACGGCGGCCGAAACTGTTTACCGTAGCCGAGCCACTGGCGGCGACATTGCTACCCCATTTACGTCGATTCCCTTTTCCGCCGCCGATCAGGGGCAACTCAGCGAGTTTTACGCTTCGGCTCGTCAGTCGAGAGTCAGCATGCTGGGAGAGGGCAAAACCGACTGGGGCACGTTGCGCGGCTACTACGAGGCTGACTGGCTGGGTACAGGGACGAGCTCCAATAACAACCAATCGAACAGCTACGTGCTGCGCCAGCGCGTCATCTGGGGACAGTACGCACTGAACAGCGGCTGGGCGTTCACCGGTGGCCAACTCTGGTCCCTGGCCACGGAAGACCGAAAAAACATCTCCAATTTCTCCAGTGACATCATGTTGCCGCAGACTATAGACCCCAACTACGAACCCGGCTTCGTCTGGACTCGTCAGTACGGTCTCAGGGTTACCTACACCACTCCGCATGTGGCGTTCGGCATCTCGGCAGAGAATCCCCAGACGCTTTCGCCGGGCGGTTCGAACACGCTCAACTCCGGTGTCGCCTACATCTGGGGCCAACCCGGCGCCAACGGCGGCCTGTATAACGGCGCGGCCAGCGACGGATCGACCACCACCAGCAGTTGCTCCATCAGCACCAGTTCCAGCGGCGCGTCCACCATCACCTGCCTGCCGGTTGTTCCGCCGGCGCTGACCACCTACGCTATCAACCCGGTTCCCGATTTCCTGGCCAAAATTGCCTTCGATCCCGGTTGGGGACACTTCGAGATCTTCGGCATCAACCGCGTTTTTCGCGACCGAATCTACCATTACCTCTCCACCACCAAGACCACGGCCTCCGGCACGACGACCACCAACACCATCGAGTCCGCATACAATGACACCGAGGATGGCGGCGGCATCGGCGGCAGCCTGCGTGTTCCGCTTTTTGCCAAGCACCTGGATGTGGGCCTGAAAGGACTGTGGGGCAGCGGCGTGGGCCGTTATGGCGACTCCACCATTGCCGACGTGACCGTAAGACCGACCGGCCAGCTCGCGCCGTTGCACACCTTCTCCGGGCTCAGCACGCTGGAACTGCATGCAACGCCTCGGCTGGACATTTACGCCAATTGGGGCGGCGATTATGTCGAACGAGTCACTTACCTGACTTCTTCCGGCAAGAAGAGCGGCTACGGCGTAAGCGAGAGCAACTCCGGCTGCGACACCGAGGGGCTTCCCATCTCGGCCAACGGCGGCGCTCCGACCTTCCCGGTAGGTCCCAGCAGCTGCTCGGGCAATACGAGAGACATCACCGAAGCGACGCTGGGCTACTGGTATGACCTTTACAAAGGGAATCATGGCCGATTCCGCCAAGGCATCCAGTACAGCTATGCGGATCGCATTGTCTGGGCTACGCTGTCCGGTCTCGCACCGAAGGGCACCGACGGCATGCTCTGGACATCGCTGCGCTACTACCTGCCATAAGGCGGTTCCCCAGTTGCTTTAAGTCGGAGCCACAGAAGCCAAGTGGCTCTTTCCTCAAGAAAGAGCCACGTTGAACCACGCTTGAAACGGGGCACATGAACTGTGGAACCGCTTTAAGGCGCGGAACTTTTTCCTTCGCAGGGCGGCCTGATCCCGGGCCGCCCTTCTTGTTTTTCAGGGTGACTGCGCGGCAGGTTTACTATTCGCGGGGCTCTCCGGTAGGAAGAAACGCGACTCCTGCAATAGCGTTCCCCGAGGCAAGCACGTCGCGCAGCCTTTCGGGATTGGGCCCGCTGCGTTCCTCTGCAGAAACGAGTATGCGTATCGCCTCTGCCGGAGCCGTTTCTAGCGGCAGGCGAAAAATCCACGGCACGTTGGTCGACGTCAGCGCGCGGTCGCTGCTCAATGCGATGACGGGCACAAACGCCTTCAGCGCCAGTTGCTCGGCCAGGTGGCTCGAATTGCGATCGAGCGCGATGATCGCCAGCGCGTGTTCGTCCATCAGCGCATGGACGAGTTGAGTGGAAGCCGCGCCCCAATTCTGGTCGCTCTCTACAGGAATCAACTTCCATTCGCGGTTTTTGTTGGCCGCAACCTGCGCTTGTATTTCGGCCGAGGCATCAGCGCGCTCCGCATTGGGACCAAAGAGAATCACGTGCACGGGCCCCGGCGGCAGATCGTCGCGGCGCGGCCCCGTATAGACAACGCCATCCTCGCCCACTCTCGCGTAGGGGATTGGCCGCGCAATGGATGGCGCTTGCTCGTCCGAGCTTTCCTGCGGCTCTGTATTCTTCTCCATCTTGGCAACGCGATAGGCGATCGCTCCGTTGTGCACCGTTCCCAGATACAGCGGCGCAACGTTCTTCTGATTGGGGTCGAAGATCATGTGGCCCGTGACGCCGTCGTATTCCTCGATGTCGGCCAGCGCATCGTGAATGCGCGCGCGATTCAGGCCCCCCTTGCAGATGGAGTCGAGCAATGCGTTCATGGCATCGTAGCCCAGCGAGGCAAACTGTTCCGGCGGCTGCTGGAAGCGCTCTTCGAAACGGCGATTGAAGTCGAGCCAGCGTGGAT
>JASHTH010000730.1 GCA_030040655.1 Acidobacteriaceae bacterium
GCGTACAAGATCAGCTCGCCGGTCGTCGATCCTGAAGTGCTGGAAGACTTGGGCGGCGCAGGGCGCGATCACGGCCGAGGCTCGGAGAGTGAATAACTCCGCTGCCGCGCCGCCACCGACGGCAACCACTCACAAGACCCGCTGGGCCTGGACCCTCGCCACCTTCTTCGGCGCGGGGCTGCTCAAGCCCGGCCCCGGCACGTGGGGATCGATTGCCGCGGTGCTCCTCTGGGCTGCGTTTGCCGGCTTCGCGCATCCCTCACCCGGCGCGCTTGTAATCGCACTCCTCGCGGCCATTGCGGTTGCGCTCGTCCTCGGCGTTCCGGCGGCAACCATCGTCGCGCGCGAAAGCGGCCTTCATGACCCCGGCTTTGTTGTCATCGACGAAGTGGCCGGCCAGTGGATCGCCCTGCTCTTTTGCCCCGCCGACTGGGGCCACGCGATTGTCGCGCTGGTGCTCTTTCGACTTTTCGATATTCTCAAGCCTCCGCCTGCCCGCCAGCTCGAGCGCCTGCCCGCCGGCTGGGGCATCGTCTTCGATGATGTGGCCGCGGGCCTGTATGCTTTAGGTATGGCATCCTTGATGCGGGTCTTCCTGCATCTCTAGGATTCGCGCTGGACTATGCCCCGAGCCCGCAGCCAATCCGGCAACGGCAACCTTCCCGATCCGCGCATCGACACCATCGATCCCGCGGCCGCGCTGCCCCTGGGCGAAGTCGAGCTCATTGGCGCCAATCTCGGCCCTTATACCTTCGGCCCGCCCGCCGTGCTCGTCGACGGCCACTCGGCGCATGTGCTGATGAGCCGCGCCGGCCGCCTCGCCCTGCGCGTACCGGCCGAGGCACGCACCGGTCCGGTCGAGGTGCGCAACCCCTCCGGCGCCAGCAACACCGCGCCCCTGCGCGTGGCCCGCCAGCTCGCCGCGGAGCTCCATCCGGTCACCAGTCCCGCGGTCAGCCGCTCGGGCATGATCTACGCCACCATCTCCGGCCCGCGCGGCAAGCAAACGCCGGTCTCCATCGTCCGCATCAGCCCCGATGGCCGGGGAACTCCGTTTGTCACAGGCATCCTCAACGCCACCGGCCTGGCCTTCAATCCCGACGGCGACCTCTTCGTCACTTCGCGCGCTGAAGGCAACGTCTACCGCATCGACTCTTCCGGGGAATCCACGGTTTACGCCGAAGGCATGGGCGTCGCCACCGGCGCCGCTTTTGACGCTCACGGGAATCTTTTCGTTGGCGACCGCAGCGGCACTGTCTTCAAAATCGATCCCAAGCGCCAGATCTTCGTCCACGCCACGCTCGAGCCCAGCGTCTCGGCCTATCACCTTGCCGTCGACGCAGACGGCAATCTGCTCGTTACCGGCCCTACGCTTTCGTCGAACGACACGATCTGGAGCATCGATCCGCACGGCGAAATCCGCGCCTGGTATCGCGGCTTGGGCCGGCCGCAAGGCCTCGCCGTGGGCAGCGACGGCAACGTGTATCTCGCCGCCTGCCTGCACGGTCGTCACGGACTTGTGCGCATCACCCCGGCCGGCGAAGCCGCGCTGGCGGTCGCCGGCGCCAACCTTGTCGGCGTCGCATTTTCCCCGCTCGGCACCGCGATCCTCGCCACCAACGACGCCGTTTATGATGTGGACTTGGGGGTCGAGGGAGTCAGTCTCTTTTAGCTGTTAGCTTCTAGCCTCTAGCTCCGAACCCTTTGACGGAAAGACACGCGTCTCGGTTAACGTCAGATCCGATGTTTCGGAACGAGGCAGAGGGACATCTGCACGAAAGAAGAAATCCATTTCTCCCTCTAGCGACCCAGCTAGAAGCTAACAGCTAGGAGCTGTCGTTTTGAAAGCCGAAATCATCGCCGTCGGCTCCGAGATGCTCACTCCTTCGCGGCAAGACTCGAACTCTCTCTATCTCACTGAAAGACTCAACGAGATCGGAGTCAGCGTCGCCTTCAAAACCATCGTCGGCGACCGCCTGAAGGATCTCGTCAACGTCATCCGCACCGCCCTCGGCCGCGCCGACATCGTCGCGCTCATGGGTGGGCTGGGCCCCACCGAAGACGACCTCACCCGCGAAGCCGTCGCCGAGGCCCTCCATATCAAGCTGCGCCGCGACGCCGCGCAGGTGGCCAACCTGCACGCGCGCGCCGCCACTTGGCGAATGCCTATGCCGGAAAACAACCTCAAGCAGGCCGATGTGCTCGACGGCGCCACGGTGCTGCCCAACCCCAACGGCAGCGCACCCGGCCAGTGGCTCGACACCACGCACAACGGCTATCGCAAGCTCGTCTTTCTCGTCCCCGGCCCGCCCAACGAGTGCTGTTCCCTCTTCGACAACGAGTGCCTGCCGCGCCTGCGCGAAGCCGTTCCGCCGCGCCACATCGCCAAGCGCGTGCTCAAAGCCGCCATGATCGGCGAGTCGGCCGCCGACAAGATCGCCGCGCCCATTTACACCACGTACAAGGATGTGGAGACGACCATCCTTGCCAAGACCGGCGACATCACGCTCACGCTGCTCTGCACCAAGCCTTCGCTCGAGGAAGCGCAGCAGCGCGTCGACGATCTCGCCGGGCGCCTGGAAGAAGCACTCGAAGAGTGGATCTATTCCTCGAAGGGCGAGCCGCTGGAGCAGATCGTTCTCGACTACCTCGGCTTCCGCAACGCCACGCTGGCCACGGCCGAAAGCTGCACCGGCGGCATGATCGCCGAGCGCATCACCTCGGTGAGCGGCAGCTCGCGCTCGTTCCTGGGCGGCGCCGTTGTTTATTCGAACGAACTGAAGACGAAGTTCGCCGACGTTGCGCCCGAGCTCATTGAGCGCTACGGCGCGGTCTCAGCCGAAGTGGCCAAAGCGCTGGCCGAAGGCATCCGCCTGCGCACCGGCGCAACGATTGGCCTGGGCATCACGGGCATCGCCGGCCCCACCGGCGGCACAGACTCCAAGCCCGTCGGCTTGGTCTACATCGCCGTCTCCGACGCCGAAAAGAACGAAGTCACCGAGCGCAACTTCCGCGGCGCCCGCGACCGCGTCCGCGAATGGAGCGCGCAGCAGGCGCTGGATCTGGTGCGAAGAAGGCTGATGTAGGGGGCCGGCGCTTGCCGCTGGCCTCTCGCGGTTCGTTCGTCGGGACAC
>JASHTH010000731.1 GCA_030040655.1 Acidobacteriaceae bacterium
GCGCTGCTCGCCATGATGGCGCAGGCCGGGTTGCCCGTGCCCGCGCAGCAGGCTCGCTTCCCGGTTCTCACGGCGTTTTTGGCCGACATCGGCGATGCACAGTCGATCGAAGCGGAGCTGTCAACGTTTTCGGCGCACATCCTCAATCTCGATCGGCTGTCGCGCCTGGCCAATGAGCGCGCCCTGGTGCTGCTTGACGAACTCGGCTCTTCGACGGACCCCGAAGAGGGTTCCGCGCTGGCGGTTGCCGTGGCGAGTTTCTTCCTCGCTCGGCGGGCATGGACGCTGATTTCGACGCACCACACCTCGCTGAAAGTGTATGGAGCGAACACATCGGGCGTGCTGAACGCCGCAGCCGACGTGGACGAAATTACGCTTGTGCCGAACTATCATTTGCGGCTGGGCGTGCCCGGAGCTTCCGCTGGAATTCAAACCGCCGAGCGGCTGGGCCTGAACCGCGAGATCATCGCGAAGGCGCGCGAGCGGCTGGGCTCGCAGCAGGCCGATATTGCGCGCTTTCTCGACCGCCTGCACAACGAGTTGGCTCAGCTCGAAGGGGAGCGCAAGGCGGCGCGGGAGCAGCAGTATGCGCTGAATCAGGAGCGGGCGAAGTTGGCACGCGAGGGCGATGTAGAGATTCGCAACCGCGTGCGCGAACTGGAAGGCAAGCTGGGCTCGCTGCTCAAGGATTTTGAATTTCAAATGCGCGAGAACGTGCGCGCCATCGAGGACCGGGCCGCGCAGCAAAAGCTGTCGAAGGAGGCGGAGCGGCGGATTCAGCGCCTGCGCCGCGAGTTCCAGGAGAGCCTGAACCAGACGGTGGTTGCGCATCGCACCGGCGCGGATCGCGGAGACGCCAATGCGCAGCCGCACGTGGTGCGCCACGTTGCCGCCGGCGACCAGGTGCGGCTGAAATCGATAAACAAGATGGCGATTGTGCAACGCGAGGTGGAGAAGGACATCTTCGAAGTCGCGCTGGGCCCGATCAAGATGCGCGTGAAGCGCGACGACCTCTGCGAGGTGCAGCCCCTTGGAGCTGGATCGGCAGGGGAAAGGGAAAAGCCGCTCGATGCCGCGCGCCGGCAGAAAGGCGTGCATGTCTCGGTGTCGAGTGCAAACACCGACGACATGCGCACAGAGATCAATCTCATCGGCCGGACGGTGGATGAGGCCACCGAAGAACTCGAAAAATATCTCGACCGCGCCTTTCTCGCCGGTTTGCCGCGGGTGCGCGTGATTCACGGCCACGGCGCGGGCATCCTGCGCCGCGGCGTGCGCGAGTTTCTCAAAGGCCATCCCCACGTGGCGACAATCGCAGAAGCACCGCAAAACGAAGGCGGCCAGGGAGCGACACTGGTGGAGTTGCGGCAATAGGGTGGCCAAAGTCAACCGAAAGTTGGTACTCGCCTTAAAGACCCGCATGCTATATTCCGACTAATCTTGGAAAAAACGGACGATGCCTGACAGCGAGACCAAAATCCAACTCATTGAAGACGCCGACGCCAGCGGCGACGTCGCCAAGGTGTACGACGAATGGCGGCAGAAGTCCGGCCGGCAGAAGATGCCCGGGATCCTGAAATGCTTCAGCCATCGGCCCGATTTCCTGCGCGAGGTCATGCGCTTCAGCGATACGGTTCATTTCTCCGAGGGGCATCTCAATCGCCGCCAGAAAGAAGCCATCGCCAGTTGGGTTTCGTACCTCAACCGATGCCCGTATTGACTGGATTCGCATGCCTACTTCCTGCGGGTTCAGGGAGCCGACGAAAAAACGGTGCAGGCGCTGGTTCACGGCAAGCTCGACGAGGCCGGATTGAATCCGGCAGAGCGGGCGCTTCTCGATTACGTCAGCAAGGTGACCGAAGCCGCGTATCGCACCACCGAAAAAGATGTGCAGACATTGCGCGATCATGGCTGGACGGAGCCCCAGATTGCCGAGGCGGTCTACATCACGGCGATGTTCGCCTTCTTCAATCGCGTCGCGGACGCCTTCGGCATTCCGCCGCAGAACTATCTTGAGATGAATGCGGTGACCAAGTGAAGAAGATCTCGATGTCGTTGAAGAAAACCACCAAGCGCAGGCTGGCGGGAACGCTGGGCATCCTGGTGATCGCTTGGGCAGGCTTCCTCGGCTACATCGACTGGGCCATGCACCAGCCGCCGGAAGCCTTCGCGCGCATCATGTCGCATATGCCCATGCCCGCATTTCTTCTCTTCCCTTTCGAGACCATGTGGACGCAGGCCCGCTTCGGCAGCCTGAACCCCGGCGCCCAGGCGCCCGACTTCACCGTCGAGACGCTCGAAACGAAAGCGCCGTTGCAACTGGCCTCGCTGTGGACTTCGAAGCCCGTCGTGCTCGTCTTCGGGAGCTATACCTGACCGCCATTTCGGCGGGAGGTTCCCGCCCTGAACAAGCTCGCCGAGCAGTACAAGGACAAGATCGCTTTCTACGCGGTCTACATCCTTGAGGCGCACCCCACCGACGTCTGGCAGATGCAGTCCAACGTGAAAGAGGGAGTTCTCTTCGCCAGTCCCCGCAATGAAGGGGAGCGTTACGCCGTTGCCGGAACCTGCGTGCGCAAGCTGGGCATCAAGTTTCCCGCTCTAATTGATGGCTTTGACAACCGCGTCGAAGCCGCTTACACCGGCTGGCCCGACCGCCTCTATCTCATCGCTCCCGGCGGACGCGTTCTCTACAAGAGCAAGCCCGGCCCATTCGGCTTCAAACCCGGCGATCTCGCCGCAGCGATCCGGCGCGAAGTTCCCACCAGTTGAGTAGGCTGAGGGGTCCGCTCTCAATCTTCTAACCTGAATGGGTGCCTGGGTACGAGGGAGTCGGCTATCTGGCGGGCGTCCCAGGTTTGCGCGCCGAAGGATGAACCAACTGGGGTCTCCCAGGTCTCAAAATCGAGACCTGGGACGCCCAAATTATGCATTGCGTCCACTAGGAGACTTGGGCCACCCGCATCTTTCGACGCAAGGATCTCTAGAACTCGATCCTCGTCGCAAACTGGAACGCCCGTGGCCCGCCCGAGCCGAAGAACCCTCCCGCCGTGCTCACTGCCGAGTA
>JASHTH010000732.1 GCA_030040655.1 Acidobacteriaceae bacterium
TATGGCGCCGCACTGGCCAACGTGATCCGCGGCGTGCCCTTGCAGGCCGACGGTTACTTCTTCCTGCCGCTGTGGACCAACTGGAAACCCGGCGCGAGCCCCGGCATCCTCGATTGGTACACCGTGATCGGCGGGCTGGTGGCGCTGGTCGCGCTCACGCTGCACGGGGCGCTGTGGCTGGTGCTCAAGACCTCGGGCGAACTCGAGGAGCGCGCCAGTCAAATGGTCAGCCCGCTTTGGATTGTGCTGGTTACGCTGACCGTTGTCAGCCTCGTCGCCACCATCGCCGTTCGCCCGTCGATGCTGAACAACTACTCGGCTTACCCGTTTACCTACATCATTCCGCTGGGCGTTGCCGCATCCTTGGCAGCGATCTGGTACTGGAACCGGCCGCAGTCAGCCCAGCCGCTGAAAGCGTTCCTGGCTTCCTGCTTCTATCTCTTCTTCATGCTCGCCGGCGCATGCTGGGGACTCTATCCCACGCTGCTGCCGGCGACCACGGGCGAAGACCGCAACATCACCTTGAGCCACGCGCTCTCAGGACACCACACGCTCTCCGTCGGTCTGGTGTGGTGGACGCTGGGCATGTTGCTCGCAGCAGCGTACATCGTGTTCGTCTATAGCCGGTTCAAGGGGAAGGTGGATGTTAGCGCGGAGGGGCACTGAGGCCCTGAAACGGCTATCCGGTTGATCGAAAGGTGAATGTGAGCGCGACAGTGAGATCGGATGAAGAGTGCAGCCATTCCGCAGATGAGCCAGGCCGGGCTACTTCAATTTCGGCGGTTCTGCGACGCATCGATAAGCGAGATAACCCGGCGCAATGCGCTTGGGAACTGAATGAACGTAGCCGTTGGAGGTGATGTAGTAGGCGTGTTCCCGATCGGCTTCGGTGCTCGTCCACCAATAGATGATCTTGGAATGAACCTTCCACAGGGGCGAGTCTTTATCTGGCATATGTCGGAACTCGGCTCGTTGCAGTCCTTGATCCCAACTTCCGCCTGCGTTCTCCCCGCGGAAAACCAGGGATCGGACCGATTCATCGACTGTCGGGAGGCGCCACACATTCTGAGGAGCATTGCCCAGCGAGCGCCCATCTGCCGTAAGTCGGGCGCAGTTTTCCATCGCCGTGTTCCACGAGACGCCTTTTTCCGGCCAGCCCGGACCCTCCGGAGCCCAGAACAGCGTTACGCCGTTTCCGGAAATCTGGCGGATCCCGTAGTTGCCATCGTCGAAGCGGTGTACGGCCATCCATCCCGGATAAGCCCCGGAACCAATGGCTGTCATCAGTGGCAATCCGATCAAACAGCGCCACGCCCATCGTCGCGGCTCAGGATGGCCAAACTGATAGAGCGCGCCAAGGATTACCAGAGGAATTGCGATGAGCCAGACAGCAGCGGAGAAAATATGGAAGCGCCCGAAGAACCATGCCGCCGCGATTGCGCAAATCCCCATCCCAGGTAGCGCCAGGCGGGGCCAGGCCAGAGCGGCCCCCGAAACCAGCATGACGAGCAGCATCGGGCTCAGATACTGCACGATCAATAGTCCAATATTCTTCCAGATACTTGGGCTATACCAGCCCTCGTGAAAGTTCTCATTGCATCCCCACCACGCCCACAAGCACGCGAACCCGGTGGAGATAGCGATCGCCATCCAGCCCCAAACCTGGTGTCTCAGTGGCGTGCGACTGGTCATTTGGACAATCGATCCGCAATTTGCGTAGATGCTTGGATCGCCGACTGACCTACAAGGTTACAAGATCTACTTGTTGGATCGGCTGGCGGTATGCCTCGGCCTGGCTCTCCAGCTCCGGGTCCCAGTTCTTCGGCTGGTAAATGCAGCAGGGCTCCTGCGCCAGCGGATCGCCGGTGAGCGCGTAGGCGCGGGCGCGCGAGCCGCCGCAGATCTCCTTGAATTCGCAGGCGCCGCACTTTCCCTCAAGCCGCGTGGTGTTGCGCAGCGCCTTGAAGATAGGCGCGTTGCGGTAGATCTCGGCCAGCGGCTGCTGGCGGATGTTGCCGGCGAAGATGGGCAGGAATCCGCTGGGATAGACGTTGCCTATGTGGGAAACAAAGAGGAAGCCCTTGCCGTCGTTCACGCGACGGGTCGTCCAGTTGGCGTTGCGGGTCTGCGCGTCGGCGGTGGGTGCGCCCGCTTCGTAGCCCACGGACGCAGACCTATCCTTTGCCGCGCCGGCTTCATATTCGGTCCGGCGCGCCCCATGCGGATGCCCGTGTCCCAGGCGACGTTCCTCGAGATTGTGCTGGATCAGGTAGCGGCGGTAGTGCATGGCCTCGGTGGTTTTGATCTGGAAGCTGACCCTCTGCGAAAGCTCGTAGATCTTGCCGAAGACCTGCTCAAACTCCTCGCCGGAGAGCAGGTCGGTGATTTGACCGCGTCCCACCGGAACCAGAAAAAACACGTTCCACATCACGATGGCGAGCTTTTCGAACAAGGCGCAAAGATTGTCGAGGTCGTGCACATTATGCCGGCTGATGGTGGTGTGCACCTGGATGGGAATGCCCGCCTCGTTCGCCCATTCAATGGCCTGAATCGTTCTCGCCCAGGCGCCAGGCAACCCGCGGAAGGCATCGTGGATCAAAGGCGTCGATCCGTCCAGCGAAATGCCCAATCGCACCAGTCCTGCGTCTTTGAATCGGAACATCGCCTCCCGCGTCAGCAACGGCGTCGCGCTGGGAGTGACCGCGACCTTCACTCCCTGGTCGGCGGCGTAGCGTACTAACTCAAAGACGTCCTTGCGTTTGAGCGGGTCACCGCCGGTGAAGACAAAGATGGGAACGCGCATCTCGGCGATCTGGTCAATGAGGGCCTTGCCCTCGGCGGTCGTCAATTCGTCAGGATGGGCGAGAGGCTGGGCAGCGGCCCGGCAGTGCTTGCAGGCCAGGTCGCAGGACTGGGTGACCTCCCAGATGGCCAAAAATGGAGTTTCATCGAAGTTTAATCCGCCGCGAGCGGGGATGTTGCGCATGGGCTGCATCGTTGCCTCCAGGGAATCGCGCTCCGAAATGCCCGTCGCACGCCCCGGAAGATTTCCGCTCAACTTCCGCCGAATCCCGCCGATACATCGGTCACCTTTGCGGAACGGAGAAGCCATCTTCGGTATCGTCCGCGGCTTTTACTTTGGAAGCCACGTTCCGGAACGCTGCGACTCACTATCAGAAAAACAGCCTCGAGCCCAAGCCGCTGTGATTGGAATCACCCCATGTTGATCCCCCAAACCTGATTTTCCCGATCTGAAAACTCAAGTCACGTAATCGTTCGATTGGAGCAATCCTGTACCCAAGTTCCTGTGTATAATCGGGATGAAATTCGCACTGAGAGCTGTGCTCCAGATCACAGCAAAATGTGCCGCCTGGCACTGACTCCTCCACCCTCGACCTGCAAGAGTTATAAATGTCCTTGGGAGGTTCACATGACCACCGTCATTAAAAGCGGTTGGAGCAAACCCTCCACCATACTGTTCGCGTCCGAGTCGCCCGCGAATGAAAAGGCGTTTGCTTTCGCGCTCGCGCAGGCCAGCGAATTTGGCGCCGATCTGATTCTTTTTCACGCCTATGACACGCTCGTAGTCGCCGCCTCCGAGACCTCCGGGATTCGCTATTACGACTACGCCGCCGCCGCGCGCGCCGAAATGGAGCACCTGCAACCGCTGGCGGAGCGCGTCCGCAAGGCGGGCATTCGTTGCGAGATCGTGGTCCGGCCCGGATTGGCGGCCGACCAGATCCTCAACTTCCTGCGCGAGCGTGAAGTCGATCGCGTGGTCATGGGCACCCATTCGCCCGGCCCCATCGGCAAGCTGCTGGTCGGTTCGGTGGCCGAGGCCGTGCTTCGCAATGCCAGTGTGCCGGTCTGCGTCGTCGGCCCCGACGTGGTCGACGGACAGTACCGCAACTTCGCCACGCGCACCATCCTCTGTGCGGTGAGCCTGCACGAGGCTAGCCATGTGGTGGCGGCCTTTGCCGCCGAACTGGCGGCACAACACAGCGCCAGCCTGATTTTGCAGCACGTTATCCGTCCCCAGGAACGCAGCGAGGAGCTGGCCGACCGCACCATCGACGACATCGAATCGGATCTGCTTTCGCTGGTGCCCGAAGAGCTGCAGGATCGTATCTCGGTGCAAACCATCGTCGTACCGGGCGATCCGACCGAGGAGCTGCTCTACCAGGGCCGGGCCCAGCAGGCGGATCTGATGGTGCTGGGCGCGCAAGGCGCATCGGCATTTGCCGCCATCACCCGCCATGGAGTCGTCTACAGGGTGCTCGCCCACTCGCACTGCCCGGTGATGACTCTTTCGCCCCTGGTGCTCGAGGCGTGCGGTGCCAAAGCCAGCAAGACGCATCATCACGAGGCCTATCTGGCCGGGGTCTTCTAAGCCTGAATCGGGCTGCATCGATTGCGGCAATAGCCAGGAGTGGACCAACCGCTCCTGGCTTTGCTGTTTCAAGCGCGAAGATGCTCACTGGCCGGCCGTCTATGAACCCTTCTTGGCAGCAGGATTGCGTCGGGGCGCCGGCGCGTCCTCGAGGCAAGGCTGATTCGCGCACATCACGCCGGTAATTCCCCTCCCTTCCGTAATCGTGAAGATGCGGTCTTCGGCCGGCAGTTTCACCGTCTCCTTCGCGCCCGAGGGCCAGTGAATCTCTGCCGTGCCTGCATCGGTCGCGTCTCCCAGGCCAAAGTGCGGACGCTGGTCGTTCGAGGAGATGTAGCTGCCGCCGCTCGTCACGTCCTGGCGTTGCCGCAACCCATTGGCTGTCAAATAGACCGTCGCACCGATGGCATCGCGCGGGCTCTTGGGCCCGCCCACCAGCTTCAGCTCCACCCAGTGGTGATGGTCCGGGTTCACGTTTTTCAACAGCACCGGCGGCCCGTCGATGGGGTTGATGACCACATCGATCTTGCCGTTGTTGAACAGGTCGCCGAAGGCCGCGCCGCGCCCCGAGGTTAGCGTCGCCAGGCCCGATCCCTTCACCGGCGGGACGTATTCGAATTTGCCATTGTGCAGATTGCGGTAAAGCAGCGGCCGCTCGGCAAAAGTGTATCCCCAGTCGTGCTCGTCCACCTGCGGATAGACGTGGCCGTTGATCATCATGATGTCGAGCCAGCCGTCGTTGTCGAAGTCGATGAACCCGTCACCCCAGCCGACAAAGGGCACCGCCATCTGCGAGATTCCCGCCTCATCGGCCACGTCGGTAAAGCTGGCATCTCCATCATTGCGGTAGAGAGCCTTGAAATCGTCGGAAAAGTCGGTTACCAGCAAATCCAGCAGGCCGTTGTTCATGTAGTCGCCGACGGCTAGGCCCATCGATGCGATCTCGCGCCCGTCCTTATTCAAAGCAAACCCCGAGATGTAACTCTGATCGTCGAAGGTGCCGTCGCCCTTGTTGATGTAGAGATAGTTCGGCTCCGAATCGTTGGCCACCAGAAGGTCGACCTTTCCGTCGTTGTTCACGTCGACAAAAATCGAGGTGAATCCGTAGTAGGCGCTCGTGTCGGCGACGCCGGCCTTCACGCTTACATCGGTGAATGTGCCGTCGCCGTTGTTATGGAAGAGGTGGTCGGGTTCGCCCTTGAGACCGTGCGGACCGCACATCACCGGCACGCCGTGCAACTGGCAGAAGGCGAAGGCCACCGAACCGTCATCCGGCGTGGGCTGATGATTCAGGTCGTAGTGTACATAGCCGGAGACGAACAGATCCAAGCGGCCGTCGCCGTCGTAATCGCCCCATGTGGCGCCGTCGGACCAATTCCCCAGCGTGACGCCGGCTTTTTCCGCCACATCGGTGAACGTCCCGTCGTGATTGTTGCGATAGAGCCGGTTCTTGCCGAAGTTGGCGACGAAGATGTCGGGCCAGCCGTCGTTATCGAAATCGCCGATGGCCACGCCGAAGCCCCAGCGGTCGTTGGTCACGCCGGCTTTGGCGGCAACGTCGGTAAACGTACCATCGTGGTTGTTGTGGAACAGCGCTGCGTGCGGCGGTGTCGTCCTGCCGCTAAGCGCGTCGTAGGTCGAGCCGTTCACCAGGTAGATATCGAGCCAGCCATCGTTGTCGTAGTCAATGAGCCCGACGCCGGAGCCGTCGGTCTCGAGAATGTACTTCTTCTCTTTCGTGCCCATCACATGCTGCCACGACGAGAGTCCCGCCGCTTTCGTGTCGTCTTCGAAGACTACGGGGCCCTTGTCGACGAAGCCGCCGGCGGTGATGGGATGCTTCTGAGCGTCGTAAACCGGCGCGAAGGTTCCCGCAGAAGAGATGCCGCCGATGCCTGCCGGCGCCTGCGGCGCGGGCTTGGGCGGCGGAGGTTGCTGCTGCGCGAGCGATCCGCGTGCGGCACCCAGCGTGAGGGCGAAGGTACAGACGATCCGCAGCATGATCGGTTGGCGTGCAATCGGCAAGGCCGCCGGCGAGACGTCGGCTGCCGTATCGCGAAAGGGAGTGGTGAGCGGCGCCATCGATTCCTATCTCGCGCCAGCGGCTTGCGCTGAAGCCCGTTTTACCGCAGCCTTCGCGGCAGATTTGGCCGGCGTCTTGGTCGCAGCCTTAGCTGCGGCGCCAGCGGCGCAGGGATTCCCATTGCAGAGCGCTCCGGTGATGCCTTTGCCCTCGGTAACGGTGTAGATGCGGTCCACGGTCGGCAGCCTTACGAACTCCTTTGCGCCGGAGGGCCAGTGAATCTCCGCGGTTCCGGCGTCGGTTGCGTCGCCCAGCCCGAAGTGCAGACGCTGATCGTTCGACGAGATATAGCTGCCGCTCGAAAGCACGTCGCGGCGCTGGCGCATGTTGTTCGCCCTCAAGTACACCGTGGCGCACATCGCGTCGCGCGGGCTCTTTGGACCACCAATCAGCTTCATCTCCACCCAGCGGTGACGATCGGGGTTCACGTTGCGAAGAAGTACCGGCGGCCCATCCACGGGATTGATGATTACGTCGATCTTGCCGTCGTTGAACAAGTCGCCGAAGGCCGCTCCGCGCGCCGGAATCACGTCGGCCAGCCCTGTTCCGATCACCGCCGGCACCAGTTCGAACTTCCGTCCCTTCACGTCGGGAACATTGTGGAAGAGCAGCGGCCGCTCGGCAAAGGTAGTACCCCAATCGTGCTGGTCCACTTCGGGATAAACGTGCCCGTTGACCATGAAGAGGTCGAGCCAGCCATCGTTGTCGTAGTCAACGAAGCCGTCGCCCCATCCGACGAATGGAATCGTGGGCTGCGCAATGCCGACACGGTAACTTACATCGGTAAAGCTCGGATCCTTGCCGCCGTCGTTGCGATAGAGCACCTTATAGTCGTCGCCGAAGTCGGTTACAAAAAAGTCGACCAGCCCGTTGTTTTCGTAGTCGCCGGCGGCAATACCCATCGAAGCAATCTCGCGGCCGTCTTTGTTCAGCGCAAAACCGGAAAGATAACTCTGGTCGTCGAAGGTTCCATTGCCTTTGTTCACGTAGAGATAATTCGGCTCCGAATCGTTCCCCACCACCAGGTCCGGCCGTCCATTTCCATTCAGGGAAATGAAGATCGCCGTAAATCCGTAATAGCGCTCCTTATCTTCCACGCCGGCCTTTGCCGTAACATCGGTGAAAGTGCCATTGCCGTTGTTGTGAAAGAGATGGTCTGCTTCGCCGGGCAACCCGCGCGGGCCGCAGTTGACGGCCACTCCGCGATACTGGCAAAAGGCATACCCCACAGCCTTGGTGCCGGCGATGGGCAGGTTGTCGCGGTCGAAGTGAACGTAGCCCGTGACGTAAAGATCGAGCAGGCCGTCGCCGTCGTAATCTCCCCACGTCGATCCGGGCGACCAGTTGCCCAGCGCCACGCCGGCCTGCTCGGCCACGTCGGTGAACGTTCCGTTGTGGTTGTTGTGGTAGAGCCGGTTTTTTCCGTAATTGCCAACGTAAAGATCGGGCCAGCCGTCGTTGTCGTAGTCGGCCACCGAGCAGCCGTAGCCCCAGCGGTCGTTTTGAACGCCGGCCTGGGCGGAGACGTCGGTAAAGGTGCCGTCGTGATTGTTGCGGAACAGCGCGGCGTGCGGAGGCGCTTCCTTGCCGTCGAGCGAATCGAAGGTGGCGCCGTTGACGAGATAGATATCAAGCCAGCCGTCGTTGTTGTAATCGAGAAGGCACACGCCCGAGCCGTTGGTTTCTACGATGAACTTCTTTTCGGGGACGCCCATCTTGTGGCGCCAGCCAGAGAGGCCCGCTTCCTTGGTGATGTCTTTGAAAACGATCGGGCCTTTGTCGACAAACCCACCCGCCGTGATCGGTCTTCTCTGCGCGTCGTAGACGGGGGCCGCGCCAATGCCGCCGGCAATGCCGCTCATTCCCTGCTGGGACCGCGGCGCCGGTTCCTGCTGCTGCCCTTTTGCTGCCGACAGGAATGACAAAGCCACCAGGGCGCAGACACCAACGCGGCGAGGCGACAACTGCGGTTCCTCCACAGCTTGCAGTGTATCGCATCCGGACTGCATGGCCGGCTCGTCGCCATGGCGCCGCAAACGTCGTAGAAAATTCGCGGCTCGCACACTGCGGCCGTCTCCTGCCTGAGAGATCGAACTGCACGCCACACAATCCTATCTCCTGTGCCGGGGAGGACCGTCTCTCCCGCCCTGGCGGGCAGCCGCGTCAGATGACTCTGAGCAAAAGCAGGATGAGAACGATCAGTAGAATCAGGCTGACTCCGCCCCCGCGCCGTAATATCCCCAGCCAGGGCCGACTCTGTAGCCGCCATAACCGAACCCGAAGATCAAAATAATCAAGAGTATCAACAGCAGCATTCCGCTCTCCTTGCCGGACTTCAATCTAGATCGAGATGTGCGCTTCAGTGGTATTCCGCCGCTGAAACCCGGCGTTCGTTCCTATTCTCCGATGCGAAAGACCTTTACCATGCTGCTCAGCACGCGAAATTCGTCCTCACTCTCAGAGATGCTCCCACCAATGCCCTGTGAGTCGAAAGGAAACGAAAGTTCCTCGATTGGCGCGAGTTGGATGCAGGGACGCCGGCATCGGTTGTTTGTTCCTTGACTGTCTCTGGATTCGAATCTCGCTGCAAACCGCGGCCCTGACGGAGATACAACCCGGCAGAGCAGGTGTCGCGTCGAAGGGGTTGGCGCTTGAGGAAGAGCAAAATCGAAACTCATCGGAGATGAAACCGTGCTGTGGACAATCTTCGTAATTCTCCTTGTGCTCTGGCTGGTTGGACTGGTAAGCAGCTATACGCTGGGAGGCTTTATTCACATCCTCCTGGTTCTGGCGCTGGTGGTTCTGATCCTCAAGCTCGTATCCGGCCGCAGAGGGCCGATCGCGTGAATTGAAACACGAGCGGAGCTCGAAATGCTAATAGCGTGATTGATTGCAGCCGGATAGAACGCGAACGAGAGAGCCAAATCGGCTCGAAAGCGAATAGAAACTTGAAACCACGGAGGTAAATCGATGGATAAGGATCGCATCCAAGGGACAGTGGACGACGCTGCCGGGCGCATCAAGCGCCAAGCCGGCGAGTGGACCGGGGATCCAAGAACTCAAGCCGAGGGTGCTGCTCAGCAGGTCAAAGGCAAGGCCGAAAAGGCGGTTGGACAGGTGAAGGATGCGCGGCGTGAAGCCGAGAAACAGCGCGAAGCCCGCTCTGAATCAAGGCAAGATGACGAGCATGAAAGGAAGCACCAGGAGTCTCGCCCATAAGTTTATTTATAGACTCACTCAGCCGGCGGCT
>JASHTH010000733.1 GCA_030040655.1 Acidobacteriaceae bacterium
CCGTCATCCTTCCTATCTCGGTCTGGAACTGTGTTTGCTGGCATGTGCCCTTCATGCGCGCACATGGGCCTGTTTTGCCGTCGATATCGTTCCGCCGACGCTGGCGATGCTGTATCGCATCCATGTGGAAGAGATCGCGCTCCGCCGGGCCTTCGCAGCCGATTACGAAGACTATAGCCGTAGCACAAAGCGGCTCATCCCTGGCGTCTATTGAGTTGTTGCGCAACGGGCGATCTTCTTCCCTCCGCACCTGTGTATACTGCGGGCACTCTTTGGGGCCGTAGGCATGAAGTTCCCAAGCTCGATTTCACAAAAACCGTCGCATCGGATTGAGGCTTGCCTGCTCCTCCCGGCGTTACTTTCGATTTGCCTGGTGTTGTGCGGGAGCGGGAGCCAGGACGCTTTGCGGCCGGTTTCGAATCGACCATCGCCGGCGCCTCTGCTCGCCGAACCGGCGGTCACTTCCTTTTATTTGGATTGCGCCGCTGCTTCGGATGGCAATGGGACGAAGTCCCGCCCCTGGAATACGCTGGCCAAGGTCAGCACCACCACATTCAAGCCCGGAGACCGGATTCTCTTCAAGCGCGGGACGAGCTGCAAAGGCATCTTGGAACCGCTCGGCTCCGGCACCGCTTCGGCGCCGATCGTGATCGACGCCTATGGCACAGGCCCTCAGCCGATCATCGACGGCGAAATGAACACCGCGGCGGTGCAGTTGGTCGGCCAGCAGGGATGGGAGATCGACAATCTGGAAATCGTGGGCGGAGATAAGTATGGCATCTATATCGCGGGCAGCGCGCCGAACACCGCTTATGATCACTTCCGGCTGACAAATCTAAACGTCCACGGCGCACATTACGTCAGCAAGATTACGAATGACTCGGACGAGATTCTCATTACCATCGGAAATACCGGCGAAAGCATCAACGACGTCGTGCTCGACGGCGTGGCTGCCCATGACAGCAAGGTCAATAACGGCATTTTCATCGAGGCCGGCACGCCGTTCAACTCATCGCCTCCGATACTCGGGGAAAACATCACCATTCGAAACTCCACGGTGTACAACGTCTATGAAGAGGGCATGACGATCTTTGCGGCTCTCGACGGCCTGATGCAGAACAATGTCGTCCACAACGCCGGACAATGCCCTCCCAATCCCGGATGCGGCGGCGGCACCGGCGGACTCATGGACCTGTATTGCCATAACTGCACGATGCAAGACAACGAGTCCTACGACATTCAAGACTATAGCCGCTGGGATGGCGGCGACTATGACATCGACGTCTGGAACGTTAACAATACCGTCCAGTACAACTACGGCCACGATTCAATCGGCTACTGCGTCTCCGTGTTCAGCGCGTTCCGTGAGGTCAGCTTCAACAACATCATCCGCTATAACATCTGCTCGAATAATTCCCGGCTGGCGAATAGCCCCGACCCGGGCGAAATCTTCATGAACACGAACGGCGACGACGTCAGCGGCACGCTCGACGGCATTCAGGTTTACAACAACACCTTTTATTGGAATCCGGCCACACTCGCTCCCGCCATCAATACCGTGAACGCTTCCTTTACCGGGACTCACGCAAACTTTTTCAAGAACAACATCATCTACTCCACCGTGCCGAATCTGATCGAGACCACATCCAGCTTCGCACTCGACAACAACGTCTACTGGACCACCGGCGCCAAGCCCATCTGGAATTTCGACGGCACGAACTACACGAGCTTTGCCTCGTACCAATCTGCCACCGGGCAGGACCTGCACAGTAAGGTCGCCGATCCCAGGTTCAACACCCCGGGCTATCACGCCGCTACCCGCCCTGTGTCGGCTTTCACGTTACTGCCCGGCTCGCCGGCCCGCGGAGCAGGCGCCGACGTCTGCGATGGCATCGAGGGATGTTCCATGGGGACGCGGGATTTCTGGGGCAACCCCTTGCCCAAAGAGGATGGCTACAATATCGGGGCCTGGCAGTAATGGCCGCATGCATGTAACAGCCGTCCTGCGAAAGAAACCTGCACTGGCCTTCCGCCTTTATCCCTTGCGATATTGATCGTCGGAAACGTGCTCCTTCCAGTCCACGACTTTGCCGTCGAGCTTTTCCTGGATGGCGATGTGGGTCATCGCCGTTGTAGGCGTGGCGCCGTGCCAGTGTTTCTCGCCTGGCGAGAACCAGACCACATCGCCTGGCCGGATCTCCTCGACCGGGCCGCCTTCGCGCTGGGCCCAGCCGCAGCCGGCGGTGACCACCAGCGTCTGGCCGACTGGATGCGTGTGCCAGGCGGTTCGCGCGCCCGGTTCGAAGGTGACGCTCGCGCCCTGCACTCGCGCCGGCTCCGGCGCCTGAAAGAGCGGATCGATGCGCACCGTTCCGGTGAACCAATCCGATGGGCCCTTCGCGGAAGGTTGCGTTCCGGCTCTCCTGATTTCCATGGGCCTGGCCTCCTCGTTCAATCCCGATGCTCTTTCCAATTCTAAGATTTCGGCGCGGTGGGATCGATCATCG
>JASHTH010000734.1 GCA_030040655.1 Acidobacteriaceae bacterium
TTCACGGCAACGTCACTCGGTATCCAAGCAGCGCATGGGTATCTCAGCAGCTGCGGGATGCCTTTCCTTACGACTCCGCGCCGAGGTTTCTCATCCTCGATCGCGAGCACGCGTTCCCTGATGAAGTTTTGGAAACGGCGAAGAGTTTGGGCATCACCCTGGTTCGAATCGCGGTTCGAAGCCTCTGGCAGAATGGAGTTGCCGAGCGATTCGTTGCCAGCTGCCGCCGCGACCTGATCGACCATGTCGTCGTTTTGAGCGATCGCCATCTGAAACGCCTCATGGCCGAATACGTGGACTGTTATCACGACGACCGCACACATCTCGGGCTGGCCAAAGAGACTCCGGCTCGCCGCCAGCCTTGGGACACTCCCGGCTCGCACCACGATATCGTCTCTGTGCCGAGGCTCGGCGGCTTGCACCATCGTCACGATCTCGCCGCCTGAAGAATCAACTCAGCCACAGTCTGAAGAATTTCGAAATCACTCGATCGCGTGCGTCTGCGTCTTTGAAGACGCGCGACTGCCGAATTCCCGTCACTCAGAATCACGCACTCTGCGACGCGCACTGCTCGGGAGTGGCGGCGTATGATACGTCCCATAGAACGTCTAAAACGATCAGGAATCGGTCCGGATGGAGATTTGGCGAGGCACAACCCAAAAGGCCGCTCAATAGTCTGGACAATGTCCAACATTCGGCTGGTTGGCGGCAGCGAGAATATTCGCAGGTATTCCGCCTGTCGGCGCCGTAATGTTGATGAAGCCATGTTGCCCCGGCAGAGTCTGGGACAGCCAGAAATCCAGGTAGGTCACCTTGGACTGCGGCATGGCCAGACTGGCAAGGCTTGCGGGAGAGCTTTGACACACATGCTGAACCACCTGCGGGCCGTACGTTGCACTGGAGACGATTGCCGCGGTTGACCAATCGTAGGGATAATCCCGCGAAACATGGCAAGTCCGGCAACTCAGCTTTACGCCGTTGAGATAATAGCTGTTTGAGGGGCTTGCTGCCCAGCCAGGGGGAACGAACGAAGAGTTCTGCGTGCAATTTGCCTTGCCGAGGCAGGGATACCAGCCCTGAATCAACTCCGTCTCGGCCTTCGATGGGTTAGCGGATACGATGTAGTAATTCAGCAACTGAAACATCGCCTCCTGATTGGAACGCGAGAGCCCCCCTGCAGTCGAATACTTGAAATTGTCCAGATCAAAGGGCAGGAACCTGGCATTTACATTGGCATCATGCGGACCGGCCACTCCCGGAGCCGTATAGGCCGGCCCGCCGCCATTGTGACAGATTTGGCACAGCGCGGGAACATTCTTAATGCCGCAACCGTCGAGGTTTGCGCCCGGCCTACGCACGCCATTGTAATCGAACACGAAGAATTTAATGAAAGGGTTGCCGCCGTTTGTACCTTTAACGGGTGAGTAATCCATGGCTACGGTCGCGATCAGGTTTGTTCCCAGGCGCGCATCCTCCACGGTCTGATAATTGGACACGTAATATGCGACGTTGGCTCCCTGGACTTTCATGTGCATGCTTCTGCCCAGCCCCAGGTCGGCTGCATTGAGATATATGGCATAGGCGGTGTCGGCGCTATTGTCATTAGGGTCGAAGCCATTTGCCGTTTTCCAATCGGCGAGAGTGAGCTTTTGATTAGCGGGATCCACGGCAGCGTAGTAGGCGGCAGCGTCAGCATCTGTGTTGCCATATCCTCCAGGTCCGTTCCCCGGAGCTCCGTAGCCGGGCGTAGGCCAGAAACCGCAGTTGTTTCCCCCGTACCAGGCCGCCTGTTGCGGAGTGTACGGTGAAGGCTTGTAGTAGGTCGTGCAGTTACCGTGGCCGGGGTATGGGCAGGGGCCGGTTTCGCTTTCGATCTGAACAATGGGAATGACCAGAGCGGGGGAGACCAGGTCGGAAGCCACATTTGCTGTGTCAGCCGACACATCCTCAATTTGAATGTCAAATTCGTATCCTTGAAGCTTTGTAATGGGAGGAACTACGAGGATCTCAAATTCAGTGAGGCCGTTGGCGGAATTTACGTTCGAATGCAATACCGAGTAATAGCCGATGTTCTGGGTCTCCAGATTTGCCTGCTGGACAGGGTTTTCCTCCTCCTGGATGACGGTTCGATCTACGGCCAGGATCAGGTGGGTGGGAAATGGAAAAGTAATATCGATGATCGGAAGAATCGTATCATTCATGTTGCTTTGAGTATAGGCGTTGAGCAGTTCGTAGTTACCGTTGGAATCCATTGCGATCGGAGAAGTCGTGGAATTTATGCCTGGTTGGTAGGAATAAACGGTGACAAGCACGGGCTGCGTGGCCTTCGTGCAGCCGCAGATGAGGAGGAGAACTCCGCACAGGAACGCAAGTGGTTCCCGTCCTTTTTTTCCTTTGATGACACTGCGATGCCTGTTCATATCAAAAACTCCCGGAGTAAACGACCGGCGTGAAGGTGCCTTTCACATCGGACAGGATCTTGAATTGAAG
Organism: Acidobacteriaceae bacterium; assembly: GCA_030040655.1. Classification (GTDB taxonomy): domain Bacteria; phylum Acidobacteriota; class Terriglobia; order Terriglobales; family Acidobacteriaceae; genus Telmatobacter. The sequence continues at coordinate 2,491 of JASHTH010000734.1, forward strand.
GGTAACGGTGGATGATTGCCCCGGCGCCAAACTTTCCACTCCAGGCGCCGTGATGTAAGGCCACGTGTCGAACTTGCCGGAGGCATTCACAAGCTGTATCCCCGCATTCAACCCCTCAAGAACGATTTGCAGCGGACCATTGATTGGCGAGACCGAGATGTTTGAGATTTTGACGTCTTCACTGTAGGTTGATGTGGCGTGGTTATACACCAGCCCGGACTCGGTGATCACAATTTCCTTTGCGGGAATGAGGGAGGCGAAAGGCGCGGTCGCTTCGAAGCCGTGGGTTCCGTACACATCCGTGTAGATTCCAACGATGGAGCTGGAATTGTTGATCCCCAGGACCTCTGTGGAGGTTGCGCCGGGTACATCGACTCGCGTGAAGTTCCCTCCTCCCTGATCCACATAGCCGTGAGTACTTCCCCCGGAGTCCAAATAGAATCCGACGGTATCACCGCGGTTGTCGATTCCCGAAGCCTGCGTGGTGCTGGCGTATGGGTAGTTTATGGTGCCCTCAGACGGGCCCTGATTCACGTACCCATGGATTCCGAATGCATCGTCCGCAAAGGTGCTGACGATCGCGCCCCCTTCATTGATTCCGAAGTTGACGGTGGACCGGGGTTGACTGCCCACGTCGACCGTAGTCATTGTTCCTGCCTGGTCGAGGAACCCGTGCCTGACTCCGCTTGCGTCGACGTAGACTCCGACGATGTTGCCGGAATCGTTGATCCCCAAGGCGTCAGTCGAGCTTTGCGTCAGGAAGGACAGGCGAACGGGGAAGTCGATCGCCGTAAATGTGCCCGCCGCATCCTTAAAGCCGTGTTCACCGGCGCCGTCAAGGTAGCGCCCGACAATGATGCCGGCGTTATTAATGCCAGTCGCCGCTGTTAGACGAACGCTGGGAAACGGAACGTCGAACGTCTTCATACTGCCGAGGGACCCTGAGAAGCCGTGAGTTCCCATGGCGTCCTTATAGAATCCGGCGAGCGTGCCGGAATCGTTGATGCCAAGGACATCGGTCTCGCCGGCGCCGGGATAGTCGACCGGGAAAAGGAATGTAAAACCCTTCACCTGCTGAGGACCAGTGGAATTTACGGTCAACCGCGCAGAAGTCGAGCCGTTGAAGTTCGTGTTGCCGTCGTAGGTTGCGGCTATCTCATCGTGCCCAACGGGGAGATGAACATTTTCGAGCGTAGCGACTCCGTTTGCCAGAGGAGCAGTTCCCAGATTCGCCGAGCCGATCAGGAAGGATACCGAACCGGTCGGCGTTGCCGAAGCCGGCGTTTTGACTTTAGCAGTGAACATCACCGCGCCCCCGGCCACCGTTTCGGCTGAGGACGTCAGAGTCACCGAGGTCGTTGCGCGGTTGACCACGAAAGGCGAGAGATCGGCCGTCCGGCTGGTGGCAAAGCTGATATCTCCGCTGTAAGACGCGGATAAATGGTAGGAACCGCTGCAGATTTGAACCGGATCTGAAGTGGCTGTACCGTCCGCAATCTTTGCCGCAGGGACAGTAAGTGGGCAGCCCGATTGATTGGCCTGGGTGACAACAAATGTAACTGCACCTCCATTGACTGCGTATCCCGCGGACGATGTTACGCTGGCCGCGAACTTGACCGGGCCGGGATAAACGATGTTTGCGGGCAGAACGCTGACGCGGATCGAAGTGGGTAGCCCTAAAAGCGCCTTCACCAGGACTGTATCCGTGACCGAAATCTTCTCTGCATCCACCACGTCGGCGAAGAATTCCCGGTCCGCTACGGTGATGGTCTCGTTGTCGACAACCTGCACAACGGTTGGCGGAGGAGGGGCCACTACGCTAAGTGAGGTGCCGCCGGTGCTGGAAGTAAAGCTAGCGTCTCCGCTATAGGTAGCGGTCAGGGATTGCGATCCTGTCGCGGCAAACGACAACTGGCAGGTCGCTTGACCAGCCGAGAGGATTTGATTGCCTCCGCTGCATGCCAGCGCAGTGTCGCTGTCATAGAAACTGACCGTGCCGGTGGGGCTGCCGGAGCCGGGAGCGTTCACGGTCACGCTGGCCGTGAGCGTGACGCTCTGTCCCGTGTTCGCAGGATTGGGTAATGCTGCGAGCGCAGTGCTGGTGCCGGCCTTGGAAATGGTGAGGGTAAAATTCTGAGTCGCATTCGGCGGAACGCCATTCTGAGCGCTGAACGTAATGTTGTACGTGCCCACGGTGCCGGGCGCGGCGGTGCCGCCTAGCGTGCCCGTGCCGTTGCCGTTATCGGTAAACGTCACCCCCGATGGCAATGTGCCCCTCTCCGCCAGAGCGGGAATGGGATAACCGGTCGTGGTAACCAGGAATGAACCTTGTGCCAGCACGGTGAAGGTTGCACCGCCGGCCGATGTAATCGCCGGGCCTGTCGGAGTCGGCGTCAGGCTGAAGACCGTGCCATAACCGGTTTCGCTTTCCGTGGTTGTCCCGTAGAAGATCCCGTTGCTGGCTTGCATCAGCCCCCCGCGCGGGTCTTCCCCGTCAGTCCAATCGAAGCTGTGGAGCGTGGTCAACTCGCCCGCTGGGGTGATTTCGAAGACGCTGCCATAGCCGTTAGCCCCGCCTCCGGTGGTCGTCCCGTAGAAGTTCCCGTCTGTGGCCAGCACCAGCCCTGATTGCGGACTCCTGCCATCAGTGCAGTCGGTTTGGGAGCAAAAGGTGTAGAGCGTGGTGAGCTGGCCTCCTGGGGTGATTTCGAAGACCGTGCCACCCCCTTTCGCGCCGCGTACGTAGGTTGTCCCGTAGAAGTTCCCGTTGTCGGCTTGCACCAGCGTCTCCCCGTACGGGGAGGAGCCGTCGGCGCCGCCGGTAAAACTGTACAGCGTGGTGAACACGCCGGCGGGGGTGATTTCGTAGACCGTACCGGAGCCATCGGCTCCGCCTGAGTCTGTTGTGCCGTAGAAGTTTCCGTTAGTGGCTTGCACCAATCCCCCGTAGGGGCTTTCGCCGTCATCGCAGGGGTATTTAGAGCAAAAGCTGTAGAGCGTGGTCAGCTGGCCCGCGGTGGTGATTTGGAAGACCGTGCCATAGTTGCCGTAGGCCCCGCCTTCTGCGGTGGTCCCGTAAAGGTTCCCGTTGGTGGCTTGAATCAGGCCTGCGTACGGGTTCTCGCCGTCAGTACAGTTGGTTTGCGAGCAAAAACTGTACAGAGTGGTCAAGACCCCCGCCGGGGTGATTTCAAAGACTGTGCCCTGGCCATTGGCACCGCCAGAGATGGTTGTCCCGTAGAAGTTTCCGTTGGTAGCTTGCACCAGACCGGCATACGGCCAAAAGCCATCAGCGCAGTTGCTTTGCGAGCAAAAGCTGTAGAGCGTGGTCAGCGTGCCCGATGCGGTGATTTTGAAGACCGTGCCATCGTTATGGGCTCCGCCGCCTGAAGTTGTCCCGTAGATGTTCCCATCGGTACCTTGGATGAGGGTTCCATAATATGGATACCCACCATCAGTCCCGTCGAAAATTAGCAGAGTGGTAAAAGTTTGGGCGCGCACCGGCCTGCCTGCTGCCGCCACAAGCAGCAGGAGCATCGCTGCCGCAGACGCGGCTCTCAGAACTCGACTTGAGTATTTGCGGTTGCCCGCGACGTTACCTTGATTTCTGAAACCTGAAAACCATCTGAAGGTTTTCATCGGACTTCTCCCCTGCTTCGAAAAGCTTGATGAAGACCGCAGCCGACCCCCGTGGGCGCAGTTGTGACGGCTGAGTGTCGTCTACTCGGCAATTGGACATCTCGCGCAAACCTTACTTCGGCGTCAGAGCCATTGCCTCAACGATCCGTCTGTAGGGGATCCTTTGCTGGGTCAGCGCGAGGCCGAACCCGTCGCTGGCTGCGACCGCCACTACTCCGGTGAGGCTAGTGACCTGGACGGGATCAAGGCTGCTCGCAGTGGTGCTGTTGCCTAACTGACCCGTGGCGTTGTTGCCCCACGCCCAGACTGTGCCATTGCTCGTCAAAGCGAAACTGTCCGTTTCACCGCCCGCGATGGCGACTACTCCGGTCAGGCCGCTCACCTGGACGGGCGCAAGGCTGTTGGTCGTCGTGCCGCTTCCCAGTTGCCCGACGGAATTGCTGCCCCAGGCCCACACGGCGCCGTTGCTCTGGAGCGCAAGCGTATGGTCCCCTGCTGCGGCAACGGCAATCACACTGGGAAGATTCGGCAGGACGGTCGGATTAGGGCTATAGTTTGTCGAGCCGTTTCCCAGTTGACCATTCGCGTTTACGCCCCAGGCATAGATGCTTCCCACGGTCTGTTGTTTTGGCAGGGCGGCCGCAGAGGCGTGAGCAGTGATGAGGAGGAGCATGGCGGCCAGGCCCAGCATCCAGGAGACGCGCCTCATCGCGAGCCGTCTGCGCAGGATGAGCCGGCCAATTCCGGCAGCAGGTGGGAAGACAAACCCTGGCGCATCTCTCACTTTGAGCTTCGGGCTAGGCATCGGTGGCGCCATGTTTTCCCTCCAATCCCCGCGGCCTTTGTTAACCCTGTACACCGGAGCGGCACGCAATTGCTGCCATCCGCTGGCGGTGAGCTACTGGAAGGTGTAAGTAACCGTCACGGCGACTGACTGTCCGGCTGAAACCGGGACCACTGGGGGCGTGGCCGGGGTTGTCCCGCTTGCAGGTTGGCCGAGGGTGGCGCTCGAAAACGCGAAATGCGTATAAACACCAGGGTTGTTAGGGTAGACCAAGGCTGTAGTTGTCGAGACGGTATCGATTGTCCCTGAAGCAGGCACTGCAGGTAGCGTGCCGGAGAGGGCGAACTGATTCGGCAGAATGTTAAGAATGCTGTTCTGGTTCGGGTTTGGCGCGAGAGTAACGGGGCTGATAGAACACGCCAGAACGCCATTGAAATATGTGTTGGTGCAGGGGGAAGTATCCCCGTTGTTCAAGGACGAAAGATGAATTCCCCATGTGCTGTTCCCTCCGCTGCTGCCAACGGCTCCAGCTCCGGACAACAGTCCGACCAAGAGCTGACTTCCGGTGAAGAAGCCGGTTGGGGCGTTTGTTGTCACTAGACTGTTCTCGAACTCACGGCGGGTGACTACAGTTCCGTCGGGGTCGCGCACCTCGATCGTCCAGTGGCCGTGAACTTTGAGGCCTTCGTGGTTGCCGCCTCCCGAAGTGGAGTCTCCGGCCGTGGCGTTCTGCGTCGTGGACGCAGCGGTTCCTTCCTTCTCCGGCGCTGGCTGCGCGCTGCCATTCTGCGGCGGGCCCGGACTGCCGTTTATGTTCCGGGTCTGGGTCCGACCTTGGTTCTGGCCCACCCAAGCCAACTGCGAGAAAACGAACACGAAGGCAACCACTGTCCGGGCTGTCGGGCTCAGGATTTTGGAGACATTCTTCTTGCTCATGGCTGCTCCTTTTCCGACCGAGTTTCTCTTCAGCCCTCCATAGCGGGAATCGAGACCGAAACGGGTAACGTGGCATCAGAATTCGCTGCACGAACACACCGGTGCGCCGCTTGAAAAGCCGGAAAGCGTGTGATACCCTCTGGCCAACTTTGGGAGATTCGGTCACACCAGGGAGGGTGCCACGTCCATGCCCTCGGCTGGCGAGATTACACAGTTGCTCCAATCTTGGAGTGCCGGGAACTCACAGGCACTTGGGAAGCTAACTCCTATTGTTTATAATGAGTTACACCGCATCGCTCAGCGCTACATGGCACAGGAGCGCCCCAACCACACTCTCCAGGCCACAGCTCTCATTGGCGAAGTGTACGTGCGCTTGGTGGATTGCGACCGAGTGACCTGGCAAGACCGGAACCATTTCTTTGCCGTTTGTGCGCGCCTCATGCGCCGCATCCTTACCGACTTTGCCCGCTCACGGCGATACACGAAGCGGGGCGGAGACTTCCGCCCGATTAGGTTCGATGAAAACCTCTACGTCTCCGGCCAACCCGCCCCAGATCTGGTGGCTCTGGACGACGCGCTCATAGGCCTTGCCGAATTCGACAAGAGAAAAAGTGACGTGGTGGAGCTCCGCTTCTTTGGCGGCCTCAGCATAAAGGAAGCGGCCGTGGTCCTGGGTGTTTCTGATGAGACCGTCAAGCGTGACTGGCGGCTTGCCAAGTTGTGGCTGTTGCGCGAGATGAAGGCGGAGTAGCGGAATGGATGCAGATCGCTGGGCGCGCATTGAACAGTTGTGCCGGGAGACCTTCGATTACAACGACGAACAGCAGGCCGCTTTCCTCGAATCAGCCTGCGGCGCCGATCGAGACTTGCGGCGAGAAGTCGAATCCTTGCTCGCCCGTCGACAGGACGCAGAAAACTTCATGGAGTTTCCGGCAATGCAATTCGTCGCCCGCGAACTCGCAGCGGAGAATGCTGCCCGCGCTGACCGCGCTTCTCGCCTCATTGGAAGCTTCGTCTCGCACTACCGGATCATCGAAAAAGTGGCTAGCGGTGGCATGGGGGACGTATATCGCGCAGTCCGTGCCGACCGCGCTTATGACCAACAAGTCGCCATCAAATTCCTTCAGGGTGCCCGCAGCACGGAGTTCTTTCTTGCCCGATTTGAAAATGAGCGCCAGATTCTTGCAGACCTCGACCATCCGAACATCGCCCGGCTCTTGGACGGCGGCACAACCGAAGAGGGTCTCCCTTACCTCGTAATGGAATTCATTGAAGGTCTACCGATCGATGAGTTTTGTGCACAAAAGGGCCTAAACGTCCGCGAACGTCTGGCGCTCTTTTGCAAAGCGTGCTCCGCGGTGCAGTTCGCCCATCACAACCTCGTTGTGCATCGCGACCTGAAACCGAGCAACATTCTTGTGACCCCTGGCGGTGTTCCAAAGCTCCTTGACTTTGGCGTCGCCAAGATTTTGAATCCGCAACGCTGCGAAGAGAACTTCCCACAAACCGTAACTTGGTTGCAAATGCTTACCCCCAACTACGCCAGCCCTGAGCAGGTGCGCAATGAACCGATTTCCACCTCCAGCGATGTGTACTCGCTCGGAGCTATCCTTTACGTTTTGCTGTCCCGCCAGAGTCCCTATCGCATAAGTGCTGACGCCCCGCAAGAAATGATGAAGGCAATCTGTGAAACGGATCCCGAATTGCCTAGCGCTGCAGCGATGCGAGTCTGTGTGCCCGATGGCGCTCAAAAGCGCGCTCCTGTGTCGGATGGCAAGCGTCAGTTCACAAAAGCTGCGATGGTGAAACTCTCTAAAGAGCTTTCAGGTGATTTGGACAATATCGTCCTGAAAGCGCTGAGAAAGGAACCTCTGCGGCGCTACTCCTCGGTCGAGCAGTTCGCAGAGGATATCCACCGTTATTTGACCGGATTACCGGTACTCGCGCACAAGGACACGCTTAGCTATCGCTCAAGGAAATTCATCGGCAGGCATAAGATGGGTGTGGCGGCGGCTGGACTTTTGCTGCTCTGCCTCGCCGGAGGAATGTTCACCACGCTCTGGCAGGCGCGCATCGCTAGCTTCGAGCGCGTACGCGCCGAACGACGCTTTAACGATGTCCGGGCGCTCGCGAATTCACTGATGTTTGATATCAATGATTCGGTCCAGAACCTTTCGGGCTCAACTCCTGCACGAAAGCTCCTCGTCATGAAAGCTTTGCAATACTTGGACAGCTTGAGCCAGGAAGCCAGGGGTGATCCCTCACTCCAGGAAGAGTTGGCGTCGGCTTACGAAAAGGTAGGTGATTTACAAGGTGACCCTTCTGCAACAAATCTGGGAGATACGACCGGCGCTTTAGCGAGCTACCGAAAAGCACTGGCAATAAGGGAGTCCATTGCCGCGACCGATGGCGAATCTCTGGATCGCCAGAAAAAGCTGGCGGGTGACTATCAGAGATTAAGCTCCGGACTGGATGCCTTCGGGGAGTACCAAGCAGGCCTGAATTACGCTAAAAAGTACTTCGATATCCAACAACGCCTGGCGGCCGCCGCGCCGAGTTCTGAATTGCAGGAGCACTTGGCGGGGGCTTATTATCAACTGGCGAGGTGCCAGGCGGATCTTGGAGAATTCGACGCCGCCCTCTTCGACCTTCGAAGATCCGCAGCTATTCGTGAAGCCATTGCCGACGCAGGGTCCGGGGTTCCCGCACGCGTTTTGGTGCGGCTTGCAGGAACTTATGGTCTTATGGCCTCGGTTCTCGCTCATCAGGGCAAACTTGAACAAGCGATTGCCATTGGTCGCAAGGCCTCCGGCATTCTTGCAGATTTGTCCGAATCCGAGCCGACGAACGCGATGTATCGGGAATATCGCGAAGAGAATCATTACTACCTGGGCTTCTTCTCTGAAGCGAAGGGCGACTTTGACGAAGCATTGCGGCAGTATCGCCGTGCCCTGTCGGGCTTTGAGTCTCTGGCTTCCGCCGACCCCAAGGAGATGCGAGCCAAGCTTTTTCTCAGTAAGTGTCGGAGACACATCGGTACCACGCTTGTACGTCAGGACAATGTCATTGAGGGATTTGAAGATGTGGAGACGGGCCTCGCTATCGCTGAAGACTTATACCACATGGATCCCGCTGAGAAATCGGATAAACTCACCGACTTAGCGGACGCGTATTCCGCAGTGGGGTTTGCACACTCACGCGCGGCTGCCCAGCCAAACCTTTCCATGCGTGCGCGGTTGGCGCACTTGAAGGAAGCGCAAGCGGCTTACAACAAAAGCTTGGAGATCTGGTTGGACGCGAAGCGACGTGGAGAAGTTTCCGGATTGGACGGCAACGAACCGGACAGGATCACGAATGAGTTGGCCAAGTGCAATTCTGCGTTGGCAAGACTCACCACGCCAGCTCACTGACTCTTTTTGGGGGCTTGCTTCGCCGCTTTACATCTATCGAGCAGCCACCAGCCTGACCGCGTTTGTTTGGGCTTGATTCGCTAGGATGAGGACCTCCGCGCTATCCCAATTATGCAGACCGAGGACTGACAACGGCGCTCGGATAGGGAAGCCCAGAGAAAGTGGAATCGGAGCTGTGGCTCGCCAAAATTCTGAACTATCGCTAAATCAAGCAGTTAAAGCATGTGTCCCCGGTAGTGGGTTTTAATGCAACAGAGGCGTATCATACAGTCTCTGGATCTAACGAAGCGACCTATCGAAAGAGCTCCGGCTTGAGCTCGATTGCATTTTGGGAGATGCCAGCAGCAAAGCCGCTGCCGGTGTTGCAACCGCAACGGTCTCAAAGGAGGGGTTCAACCCACCCGGAAGGTGTCGAAATTGTAGCTGGCAAAGCCTCAGAGATGTAGCGGAAACTACAGGTTTCAACACGTCCGTTGATTCCAAAGACTTTGTAAGCTGCTGATTTCACAGAATCGGCCGATTTGCGAGTGCCCTGGTTCGGGACCAGGTTCCTGCCTCTCGCAATCTGGGGCTCGCGCGACGGTTCGAGCCCAATTGCGCGTGCGCGGAGCACTTTCTCTGGATTCCTGTTGACCTGACCCCCAGAATCCGTCCAATTCGGAATACGATTTGGACGAGAGTGAGGCGATTTTGCGCAGGAAAAGAGGGCTCAAAATGGCTCCTTGGAATGACCGCTTCGAGGCCGCTCAAGTGTAGTCGATTTTGTGCCTGTCAAAGCACAAGCGATCCACAAGGATCAACAAAGGCCGACGCTGCTGCGCTAATCCTTTCAATCAAAAGCACTTAATCTCCACAGATTTCAACAGCCTTCAATAAATGGTTCAATCTGCTTTGGGACAAATGGAGTGGCCTTCTTAACTATCTAATGATTCATTTACTTACGGAATCTGCTACATAGGCCATCTGCTTCAACTCCGACGCCATTCGTGAAGTTCTCCGGAAGCGCTTCAGAGCTCTCCAAATGGACCTCCATGAAGTCTTCCCGGAGAAGAACTGCTGGGTTCCTCCATCGTTGATCTCGCTTTGACCTGCCCCCGAAAAACTCAACCATTTGAGACTGGAGTTCTCTCGTAATCTAAGCGGGAGGACGGGGTATGAAGAAGAGCCGGTACACGGAAGAGCAGATCATTGGGATTTTGAAGCAGCATGAGGCCGGGGTGAAGACGGCGGAGCTTTGCCGTGAGCATGGGATCAGCGCGGCGACGTTCTATGGATGGAAGTCGAAGTTTGGCGGCATGGAAGTGAGCGAGGCGCAGCGGCTCAAGGCGATGGAGGATGAGAACCGGCGGTTGAAGCTGCTGGTGGCAGAGCTGAGCCTGCATGGCGAAGCGCTGAAGGCCGTGATCCGAAAAAACGGGTGGAGCTTGCCGGTCTAAGAGGAGATGTGGCGTTCGTCTCAGTGGAGTTCCAGCTGAGCGAACGCACGGCCTGCAAGCTTTTGGGCGTGGATCGATCGAGCTACCGGTATGAGCCTCGGCCGGACCGCAACGCGGAGCTGTGCGAGGAGTTGGTAAAGCTGGCTCGTCAGAAGCCACGCTACGGTTATGGAAGACTGCATGCGTTGCTGAGCCGTCGCGGTCATGAGGTGAACGTGAAGCGAGTCTGCCGGCTGTATGTGGAGGAGAGGCTGTCGGTGCGGCGCCGGAAGCGCAAGCATCTGGTGAGGGATCGTGCGGCTGAACCGCGGCTGACGCATGCCAACCAGGAGTGGGCGATGGATTTCATCGTCGACGGCCTGGCGACGGGGAGGATGGTGCGCATCCTGAGTATCGTCGATGCCTACACGCGCGAGTGTCTGGCGCTGGAGGCGGACACCTGCCTGGGATCCGGGCGTGTGACGCGGGTGCTGGAGCGGCTGATCGGAGAGCGTGGCCGACCCGAGAATCTGCGCTCGGACAACGGACCGGAGTTCACTTCGCGCCGCATGCTGGGATGGGCGGAAGACTGGAAGGTGGGTCTGGTGTAGGCGCCG
>JASHTH010000735.1 GCA_030040655.1 Acidobacteriaceae bacterium
GCTACGCCCCGATGCGTTGATTCGATGCTCCTTCATTGTAGCGCGAACTCGGGATGGTCTGCCTCAGCGGGTTGGCCGCGCATTGCGGTTCTCATGGATGGTACAATCGAAACGGAATACGGCGGCTATAGTTCAGCGGCAGAACGCCTGACTGTGGCTCAGGATGTCGTGGGTTCGATCCCCACTAGCCGCCCCAATTGATACAAAAGACTTAAGGCCAAATTCCTCCTGCAGCGTGCAATAGCGTGCAATCTTGCACGAGATTCCATGTTGATTTAGGACGGAATCGATGGCGCTCAAGCTCTACAGACGGCACCGCAAAGAGTGCGAGGCCGGTCATCCCGAAGACTCGAAAAGCGGCGAATTTGGAGAGAGCCGGCGCGGCTGGAAGCGCTGCGGGTGCCCAGTCCACGTCTCGGGCAGCCTTAGAGGCACGTTCAAACGACAATCGACTGGCCGATGGGAATGGGATGCCGCCAAGGAGGTAGTCGCGCAGTGGGAGTCTGCCGGTGCCTGGGCGATTCCGGTCGAAGTGCCCCCGCCACAGCCAGTCGAGGTTCTCTCAGAGCCCTGTGTGCCCACCATAAAAGAAGCTACGGATACAATTGCTCAGTCCAAACCCGGACAAGGGTTTTTAGGCATGGGCGGTCTCGGAGGGAGCGAAGCTGAGCGTCAGCACGGTGATGTCATCCTCCTGGCCGAAGTCCTGCGCTGTCTGCGCGACTTTTTCTGCCGGCTCCAGACTCAGCCTCGCGGTGCGTTCGAAGCCGACAAGTTCTCCCGCTGGGTTCCGCGCTTCGACAATGCCGTCTGTGATCAGAGTAAGACGAGCGCCCGGCGCGAGGGTGACCTGCGACTCTGAATGGGCGGCATCCGGCATAATGCCAAGCGGCAATCCGTTCTCGATCTGAACTTCCAGACCATTGACATACGGAGCCAGGTGCCCGGCGTTGGCAAGAGTGAGTTGGCCGCTGGGGTCTATGCGGACGACCAGGCAGGTTGCGAATCCTCCGCTGGTTCTGCCGAGCATGCGCTGATTCATAGCGCGAAGGATCTCCGAAGGACTTTGCGTGTAATGCGCAAGCGTACGAAATGTGCCGACGAGCAAAGACACTGTCATCGCAGCCGGAGCGCCTTTCCCGCTGACGTCGCCGATGACGGTGAGGACGCCGCCGGTGGGAGTGGGCACGATCTGGAAGAAGTCGCCGCCGACGTCGCCGGCCGGTTTGTACGCGGTTTCAATTGCGAATCCTGGAAACGAAGGAATCGCTTCGGGAATGATCACCTGCTGCACAGACCGGGCAGCTTGCATCTCGCCCATCAGCAGGGCGCGCTCCTCGGCGGTTCTGCGCTGGTCGCGAAAGAGCAGCGCGACCATGGCGATGATGACCGCCAGCATAGCAACGGCTCGGATCATCAGCAGAAGATCGGCCCACTGCTGTGCGATCGTGCTTTCCTCGACCAAGGCCGATATGAAGATCACAAAAGCCAACCATATCGTCTCAAATGAAACCCACAAGAAGCAGCATAGAGCAAGGCTTCGCAATCTCTTCTCAATCCGGCCCCAGGGCCAGAAGGTGACGAGGGGCGTGGCCAGTGAGGTGAGCGAATCCACGGCGATTTGTGCGGAGAAGATGGAGGAGAATGCCGCGGAAGTGTGCAGGCTCAGATTCAGTGGAAGAACCAGGCTCAACAGAAGCTGAAATGGATAAAGCAACCCAATCCCGATGAGGAGGCGAAACAGCCAGGGGACCTGCTTGCCTGCGAACTTGAAGATGAACCAGACCAGAAATAAACCTAGACACTGTCCAACGCCAGACACTGCTTCGAGCACGGCCCATGGAAACGGGATCGAAGCGATGTTGATGTAATCGAATGTGCGGTTGATGAGCTGGCACCAACAGCAGGCAGCCAGCAACAAAAGTTCGAGCCTGCAACGATCGTTCAGATACATTCCAAACAGCAAGAAACCGGCGAAGCCGATGGCGAGATAGCAGACTTCGACGGGGATGAAGATCCGGCTACGATGCATCGCCGCGCTGTCGTGCCGGTCGGCGAGCCACTCCGATTCCCCGCCGGATATGCGGATGGGGCTGGTTTCTTCAAAGGAGCGGTAAGTAATGCGCACCGCAATCACCGCGTGCTCTAGGCCGCTCGCCGACTCGTGAACGGGGAACACAGGCGCGAGGTTGTTCGTGTACCAGCCACCCGAAAGGTCGCCGCTACTGCCAATCTTGTGACCGTTGAGAAAAGCCTGAAAGGCTCGACCATACTCAAACTGGAGCGCGGGATGGGCAAGGCTCACCAGCGACGAGAAATTCACGTGACAGCGCACCCAGATACGCGGGCTGCGAGCATTGATGCGCCATTCGGAGTATGGCTGCCAGCCCGTTTCATCCAGGTTTGGCGCAGCCCAGGCGAGGTTGTCTCCCGCTCGCCACACGCATTGCTGAACAGGAACAGCGACCGGGCCTTGGGCAAGAGCCGCGGATAACGGAAAGAAAAAGCCAACAAGCATGAGCCTACGCATGAGCCACCTCTGCAGGAGCCAGGTTGAGCGTCAGGACAGTGATATCGTCCTCCTGGCCGAAGGCCTGGGCGGCATGGGCAATGAATTCGGCGGATTGGGAGGAGACAGCGGAAGTACGCGCAAAGCCAAAGAGTTCAGCTTGGGCGTTGCGGGCTTCCACGACTCCGTCGGTGAGGAGAGTGAGCCTGGCATCGCGGTCAAGGTGGCAGGTGGATTCTGCGTAGACCGATTCAGGCAATAGGCCAAGCGGCAGTCCATTCTCCAAGAGAAGCTCTTTTCCGTTCAGGTAGGGCGCAATGTGGCCAGCGTTGGCGGCGGTGAGGGTGCCGTCGGGATCGATGCGAAGGACGAGGCACGTGGTGAAACCGCCATTGTTGCGGCCGATCATGCGTTGGTTCATGGCGGAAAGGATCTCGCTTGGGCTTCGTGTAATGGGCCAGGGTGCGGAAGGTGCCGACGAGCAGCGAGACGATCATGGCGGCGGGCATGCCTTTGCCGCTGACATCGCCGACGACGGCGAGGACGCCGTGAGAGGCTGTCTGAGCGATCTGGTAGAAGTCCCCTCCAACTTCGCTCGCAGGGTAATAGGCGCTTTCAATGCGAAAGCCTGGAATCTCATGGATTTCGACGGGAACAAGAACCTGCTGCACTGCGCGAGCAGCTCCCAGTTCCGCGGCGGAGCGAGCCCGTTCGCGTGCAATGGCAATGGTACGAGAAATAGGGAAGAAGAGCAGAGTCCCCTGGTAGAAAACATCGGGGAAATTGCCCCAACTGACGTAGTAGCTGCCGAACGGGATGACGGGAAGAGGATGAAGCGTGGGCGTGAAGCGAAGGAAATATGCCAGTTCGGTTAGGAACTCCCACCAGCGGCGAACTCCGTAGGCAGCAGCAGCGGGAACCAGGAGCCTTGCATAAGGGCGGCCTGCTCTGCCGGACCGGAGGAGAAGAACGACGAGGACCAAGTTGACGAAAAGGAGCGGGAGATAGAAAGCAGCTACGTCGATGTTGTATGTCCCTATTCCCAAGTTCAGCAGCGGAATCCACAGAGTGCTCAGGGGCATCGCTTCAAGAAGCAGAAGCCATCGCGAGTACCTGTACCCCAGAACCAGGCGGACAAACTCGATGAAGGCAATTTCGCAGGCAGCAGCAGTGCAAAAGCCCACAAACTCGATACCGGAGCTCCTATCGCGCAGTAGGAACTGGATATCGATGAAGAAATCGAGTGCGTGCACGAGCAAATAGATCGCGGCAGCCAGGTACTCCTTGTGGGAGCGCAAGGTGAGCCAGAGCGCAAGTGCGATGGCGCCGACGACGAGATCGAGCAGGCCGAT
>JASHTH010000736.1 GCA_030040655.1 Acidobacteriaceae bacterium
TCTTCAGGCGGCGAGATCGTAACGATGGTGCAAGCCGCCGAGCCTGGCCATGGAGATGACTGTACCGGCAGTGCGGACGTTCCTCGCCTTCCGGCCGGTGGGCGTCTCTTTGCCGAGCCCGAGGTGGGTCCGGTCTTCATGGTAGTAGCTCACATATTCGTTCATCAGCCGCTTCAGATGGGGTTTGTTCACCACGACGACATGATCGATCAGGTCGCGGCGGCAGCTGGCGACGAATCACTCGGCAACTCCGTTCTGCCAGGGGCTTCGAACCGCGATTCGAACCAGGGTGATGCCCAAACTCTTCGCCGTTTCCAAAACTCCATCATGGAACGCGTGCTCGCGATCGAGGATGAGAAACCTCGGCGCGGAGTCGTAAGGAAAGGCATCCCGCAGCTGCTGAGATACCCATGCGCTGCTTGGATACCGAGTGACGTTGCCGTGAAGAATGCGACGCCGATGAGGAGCGATCACGAAAAAACAATACAGCACGCCGAGCCTGAGCGTCGGCACAGTGAAGAAGTCCATGGCGGCGATCGCATCGCGGTGATTGCTGAGGAACGTCGCCCATCGTCTTGCCGGCCCGGGATCTCGCGGGGCCTTCCGCATCCAGCGCAAGACTGTCCGCTCCGAGATATCGAAGCCGAGCATCTTCAACTCGCCGTGGATACGCGGCGCACCCTAGGTGCGATTCTCGGCCACCCTGCGAAAGATCAGCTCCCGCAGCTCTCGGCACGTGGGCTTCCTTCCGACAACGGGATGTTTGCGTGACAACCATTTCCAGTACAGCCTGAACCCACCGCGATGCCAACCGATGACGGTCTCTGGCCGCACGACAACCAGTGCACCTCTCCATCCTGCCCAGCATCGCCGCAACAAAACCCAGAAGGCCCGATCCGACCTGGCGAGGCGAGGCCGAGGCTGTTTCTGCGACAACGTGGCGAGCTGCTGCCGCAATGCGAGGTTTTCAAGGAGAAGATCGCGGCGAGAGCGCAGGAGCCCATTGGCCAGTGTTAGGAGAAGCGACAGCGGACGTATCATACCCCATTTTCGCATCGATTCACTCAACGAGAGTGAGCGCTCCAACCGCCTGATTCAGCACATGTTCGGCATATTGGCGAGGCACAGGTACTAATCGAGGGGCGGTACTGTGGATGAATGACTCGCCCTGTTAGCGTCAGTTGAACTGAACTTCCAAGGCGCCGGTCTGCTGTTTCTGTGCCAGTCCATTTCGCCCTTGAGAATAAACAGAAGTGCTGGCTGCCTCATTCGCTCCTCAGCGCACGAACAGGGTCAAGGCGCACGGCCCGCAGTGCCGGGATGACACATGCGGTGACTGACATCAATCCCAGCAAAACGACAGACGAGCAAAAGCTTGTCGCGTCGAGCGGGCCGATGCCGAAGAGCAGTTGCGTGAGTACTCTAAGCCGCCGGCAGCGCTGCACCTTCACGGGCAGAGGTGGCGATGAGTGTCAGGACCAGACCCTGATGGAACACAACGGCCATAACGTTGCCACGTGTCGCTCCCACCGCGGTGTGGATGCCGAATTCGCGGCTTCGCTGCCCCATTGCGAAGTTCTTCACACGCGCCAGAAACCGTCTCAGGATTCTCCTGAAAGATCCTATGCTTTCACTTCAATCCGAGCCACATCGAGGACCTCGAAAAACTACTCGTATCTCAGTGCGATCATCGGGTCGACACACATTGCTCGCCGCGCGGGGATATAACAGGCAGCAAGCGCCACACCTGTGAGCACCAGGGTGACGCCAACAAATGTAAGAGGATCGCTGGGCATTACGCCATAGAGCAAACCTGCCATCAGGTGCGACACGATCACCGATCCCACCAGTCCCAGCGCTGCGCCCGCCATCGCCAGCCCCAGTCCCTGGCGTAGAACCATCGCCATGATCTCGCCCCGTTTCGCGCCCAGCGCCAGCCGAATGCCGATATCCCGCGTCCAATCGCTCACGATGTACGAGATCACCCCGTAAAGTCCCAGCGCCGCCAGCAGCAGCGCCGTGATCGCGAACGCCGCTACGATATCCATCGAAAACCGTCTCTGATCCAGCGACGACGCGACTGCATCGTCCAGCGTCTTCGCGCCGTAAACGGGCAGCTCCGGGTTCACGGACTGTACCATGGCCCGCACCTGTTCCGGGATCGCACCCGCATCCAGATCTCCGCGAAGAAAAATCGCCAGCTCCTTGGGCGCCTCCTGGTACAGGGGCAGATAGATCAGGGGAACGCTCGCGTTCGCCAGCGACTCGGTTCGAGAATCCGCGATCACGCCGACGATGGTGACCCAGGTCTTGCTTGGACGTTGGCCAACCCCAGCCCTCCCACGGCCAAGCTTCAGCCGCTTCCCGAGCGGATCCTCACCCGGCCAGTAAGTCTGAGCCATGGCCTGGTTGATCACGGCGACCGGCGGCGCATTCTCGTTGTCGTTGTCGTTGAACAGACGGCCGCGCAGCACCGGAATCCGCAGCAAATGAAAATATTCAGGTGCTACCTGCGTTCGCTCCACCAAAGGCGGCAGCTTCGTCTGTGTCTGGCGTCCTTCCACGATCAGCGGGCTCACGTTGCGGTCGTGCTGCAGCGGAATCGACGGCTCCGATCCCAGCGCTGCCTCCTGCACTCCGGGCAGCAACCGGCTGCGCCGCAGCAATTCGCGCGCTAACACTGCCTCCTGAGGAGCGGTTCCATAAATGTCCGTCTTCGGGTCGTCGGGGCTCGGCAGCCACAACTGAACCGACATCACATGCTGCGGATTGAATCCCAGCGGCGCCTTGTACAAATCCCAAAAACTGCGCAGCAGCAGGCCCGCAGCCACCATCAGCACCAGCGACAGCGCAAACTCGGTCACCACCAGCACCCGCCGCGTCCGCGTCTGCTTCCTCGAACCCTTTGAGCCCCGACCCTCCATCCTCAGCGTGTGCGCCAAATCCACACGCCCCGCCTGCGACGCGGGGGCCAGCCCGAAAATGACCCCCGCTGCAACCGACGCCGCCAGCGCGAACAGCATCACGCTCCAGCTGATCGACAGGTCGTTCAAACGAGGCAGGCTCTCCGGAATCAGCCGCAGCAGGAATCCCTTCATGCAGAACAGAATCACCAGGCCCGCCACTCCGCCCAGCAGCGAAAGCAGCAGGCTCTCGGTGAGCAACTGCCGCACCAGCCGTTTGCGTGCCGCCCCCAGCGCCTGGCGAACTGCCATCTCCCGTGATCGCGCGCTGGCACGTGCCAGCAGCAGATTCGCCACATTCACGCAGCCGATGAGCAACACCAGCGCCACGGCCCCCGACAGCAGGATCAGCGGTTGCCGCACGTTGCCCACCACGTTTTCCTTTAGAGGCACCAACCGCACCGTCCACCGGCTGTCGGCCGGATAATCGTCGGGAAATTGCTTGCGCAACGAAGCAACCAACGCGTCCAGATGGCTCTCGGCCGCTGCGATCGTCAACCCCGGCTTCAGGCGCCCGACCGTTTCCACAGGCACCCGCAAACTGCGGTTCGGGGGTGGAGCCGGATCCGCCGAAAACCCTGTCGCCGCCCACAGGTCGGTGTTCCTCTCGCTGACGGTTCGCCCCGGGTCGCGAAAACCCGGCGGCATCACCCCGATCACCCGATTCAAATCGTTGTCCAGCCGCAAAGTTCTGCCGACAATGTGCGGATCGGAACCGAAATCCCGCTTCCACAACCCGTCACTGATCACCACATCCAGCGTGAATCCCGGCGTTTGATCCTGAGGATCGAAGGTGTGCCCCAACTCCGGCTTCACTCCCAGCATCGCAAAATACGCCGGCGACACCCCCTCATACTGAATCCGCGATGGCTGCGATGCACCCGTCAGGTTCACCGACCCGAACACCTGCACCACGACGTACTGAAAAATTCCCGAACGCTGCAGGTCCTTCCACTCCGGAATCGAGATGCCCACGTCCGTAGCGCCCGCACCAGGCAGATCGTCCTCGATCCGCACCAGTTCCTCCGGGTGCGGATAACGGAGTGGATGCAGCAGCGTCGCGCTGACCAGACTGAAGATCGCCGTTGTCGCTCCGATGCCCAGCGCCATCGTCAGAATCGCAATCCCGGAAAAGCCCGGCGACTTGGCAAACATGCGCATCGCGAAGCGCAGATCCTGCAACAGCGACTCAAGCCACATGGTTCCGCGTCGCTCGCGGCAGTCTTCCTTAATCTGCTCGATCCCGCCGAACTCAATTCGCGTGAGCCGGCGGGCTTCGCTTTCCCGGATGCCGGAACGAACCTTGTCGGCCACCTGGTTTTCAAAGTGGAAGCGCAGCTCTTTGTCCAGATCCGCCTCCAATCGTTCGCGAGAGAAAAGTCTCCGTAACCAGCCCATCAGATTCCCTCCAGGGTTCCCTTGAGAATGAGGCTCACTACGTCAGTCAGGCGCGTCCAGTTTTCGGTTTCAACCTTGAGATGAGTCCGTCCCCTGGAAGTGAGCTCATAGAACTTGGCCTCCCGGCCAGTCTCGGAGGGCTTCCAGCGAGAGCTGAGCAACTTTTTATATTCGAGGCGATGGAGCGCGGGATAGAGGGATCCCTGCTGGACCTGAAGGGCGTCGCGGGAGATTTGCTGAATTCTTTGCGCGATGGCGTAGCCGTGAATGGGTCCGAGCGCAACGACCCTCATGATGAGAAGGTCTAGCGTGCCTTGCGGAAGGTCGAACCTGTCGTCTGTGTTCTTCATGCCTATGACTTCTACATATACAATGGAAGCTGTAGAAGGTCAAGGTATACGCCGTCTCAATGCGCAGCGGCCAACTCTGGTAAGACGAATTCGGTAACTGGGCTCAGCTATGACAATCGATGGCAAATCGCTCATTAAAGCAGACTTGGACTCCTGCGAGAAGATCAGTATTGGGAAACGCCCAGGCCGCCCACGATGGTCTGCGTTTACGCATTATCGCCAATGCACTCATCCAGACCCGATTGCTACCCAAGAGTCGGCTAGGCTTCAGGTTTCCATGGTGCGGCAGATTGCCGTAAAACGGCCGACGCGCTCTCTTGGTCGAACGCTTCACGGGCTGCTCGGCACAAGGGCGCGTCGGCGACTTTACGTCCAGTGAATTGCCGCATCATTTACGAGGCTCACTACCTCACATTGGGTAACACTGGCCGGTCAACCGCCAGGACCGCTCAACTTCGACTTCCCATGAGCTTCGGTACTCTCTCAAAATGTGTCCGTCAATTCGTGGAGCGTACCAAGCCGATCTATTCGCTTGCTGTTGTCTCCAGCCGCCGATCCCGTGACGAAGCTCCCACCCACACCGGGCGGACCCCGTGCGCAGTTTCCCAATCCCTCTTTTCCGTTGACCAGTACTGCAATTGCCGGCGCGCTATGTGCATCGTTATCGTCTTC
>JASHTH010000098.1 GCA_030040655.1 Acidobacteriaceae bacterium
GATCTGGGGCAAATCGAGAAGCGCATCGAGCGCGTCGAGAAAGACCTGAAGAAGCAGCGCACCGGCGATCTCGAGCGCGAGCACGCTTTGCTGCTGCGCTCCAAGGAAGCTCTCGAAAAGGAGCAGCCTCTGCGCGAGCTGGAGATGACGCCGGAAGAGAGGAAACTCATCCGCGGCTTCATGTTTCTCTCGCAAAAACCCATCCTCTACGCCATCAACATCGGCGAAAGCGCCACGCTCGGCGCCGATCTGGATACGGCCGTCAACCGTTACAAGCTCGACGATGTTGCCCATCGCCCCAACTCGGCCGCTACCGCTATCTGCGGCAAGGTGGAAGCCGAGCTGGCCGAGATGGACGACGCCGAGGCCGCCGATTTCCTGGCCAGCTACGGACTGCGCGAGAGCGGCCTGGTGCGGCTCATCCGCAAGAGCTACGAACTGCTCGGCCTGATCAGCTTTTTTACCGCCGGCGACGACGAGTGCCGCGCGTGGACCGTTCCCGCGGGCTCGAAGGCGCCGCAAGCTGCCGGAGCCATCCACTCCGATCTTGAGCATCACTTCATCCGCGCCGAAACCATTCGCTGGGACAACCTGCTCGACGCCGGCTCGGAGGCCGCGGCGCGCGCCAAGGGCACGCTGCGTCTCGAAGGCAAGGAGTACATTGTGCAGGATGGCGATGTCTTGCACATCCGCCATAGCGGCTAATCGTTTAAGAATTTGCGACAAGCGTCCCGCAACTGAAGTTCGCAACCTAAAATGTCACTGTCATCCTGAGCGAGTCGCCGAAGGCGGCGAGTCGAAGGATCTGCGGTTTCATCCTCCGAGTTGTCCAACGAACTTTTGAGACATTGCCTCAGTTGCCACGCGCTTGTTGTCAAGCCAACAGGAGTGCGCAGCCCCTGTAGCTTGGCGCGGTGAGCCGCAACGGTAGAATAGCCACGACTTTACGCTGCCAGAACCGCGATGTTCAGAATCTCGATCGTTCTCGGAATTATCGCCGCCCTGGCCGACGTAGCCGGCGGGTTTGTTCTCGTGCGCGCCACGGGCGTGGAGCGCTACTTGCGCTATTTCGTCGCGCTCGGCGCCGGCTTCCTGATGGCGACGGCCCTGATGGAGATGACCCCGGAAAGCTTGATCCTTAGCCCGCGCTGGGGCGTCGTCTGGATCATGGCCGGCTATTGCATCGTGCATCTGCTCGAACACACGATCAACGCCCATTTCCATTTCGGAGAGGAAACACACCCCGGCGAATTTGTTTCTCTGCGCACCGGTTACTCGGTGTTGGGCGGATTGAGCGTGCACGCACTCTTCGACGGTGTCGCCATCGGTTCAGGCTTTGCCGTCACCAACTGGATGGGCTGGCTGATCTTCTTCGCCGTCTTTCTGCACAAGGCGCCCGAAGGATTCACCATGGCCAGCGTCATGGTGGCCAGTGGCCGCAGCCGATCCATGGCCTTCTACTCCGCCGTGATTCTTGCCGCGGCCACACTCGCCGGCGTGCTCGTCATCGAACTGGCGCCCCAATGGCTTTCCATCGGATTACCCGTCTCGGCCGGTGTCGCGCTTTATGTGGCGGCAACCGATCTGGTGCCCGAAGTCAATCGCGAGCCCGGCATCCGCATGGCACTGGTTTTCTTTGCCGGCGTGGGCGCGTTTCTTCTTTTACGGATGTTATTGCCCAATCTGTAAAGGCGGCCGTATAACACCGCGGCCGCATCGGCCAATGCTCTCGTAGAGCGATATGGCATTTTTCAAAAAGATGTACACTGCAGGGTCTGCAAATGATCAGCGGCTCGTCGCTTGGCGTGCCGGCACCGCTGCCTTCTTGACGCCGGAACGCCTCGCCACCACAGCGGCCCTCGATTCGGCGTTGAAGCGTTCGGTCACGTCGGTCAAGCGCTGGGCCTCATAGCCGCGGCGCTTGGCCACGATGCGGTAATCGAAGCTCAGCGACGACGTTCCCCCGCCCGACTCCCGCACCTCAAAGCGGTCGGCCGTCTTGCCGGTCACATACAGCCCCTTCGAGTCGCCGTTCGGCGTCAGGAAGACGTGGTAGTTTGCATCCCCGGTCACCGTTTCCGCAAAGGCCGGGTCGATGTGCACCACGGCAACACCACTCTCCAGGTTTCCAGAGCCGAAGTCCTCTATCCAGTTCTCCGGCGACTGCATCGCATAGGTCTCCACTTTGCGCGCGCCGTTACCGGCCGGGACCAGCGACTTGATCTGCCCGGTGCAGCTCAGGCTGCCGCCGCCGACGCCGCAGGTACCCTCATTGCTGACAGCCATCAACGTCTTGAACAGCCCCGTCGTTCCGCCGGTTCCATAGTTCTCCGCATACACCGTGGGCCAGCCTGTGCTGTTGTTGAGGAAGACGCCGGCCTGGCTATCGTCTGCGGTGCCCAGAACTCCGATCGCCCAGGCGGGCGCAACGGCGGTGCTACTGGCTCCGGTATCGCCCCACACTCCGGAGAAGACGTTATAGGCCGCGCCTGTGACGCTCGCGTTGGTGGCAGTGCCGCCCACTCCAAATCCGGTGTCAGAGGATCCAATCGTGCCGGTCGAGCCATTGGTGCCTATGCCGGAGATTGCGGCATCGGCCGCGCCTGCCGTCTGGTGGGCAGTAAGGGAATCTGTAAAATTGTTCGCCTTCGCCAATTGTGCATAGACGCTGTTCAGCGTGGTTTCTAACTGCGTCGTATCCAGCCCCACGGCAACCGTGCCCGAAGTGCCGCTGCCTGTTAGCGGGGCGCTGGTAGTGATGCCGGTAATGGTTCCCTTGCCAGTCCCTGGGAAAGTTTGCCCGGGAGCAAATGTCAGCAGCCCGGTGTGACCGATGGAAAGCCCGGTCAACTTGGGCGCCGCTGCGCCCGAGCTGGTTGAGAGCTCCAGGTTGGCCGAAGGGCTCGCCGTGTTGTTTCCCGTGACCGTTGCCTGCCACACGAAGTTCTGCGTCACGGCGGCTTTGGCGGTTTTTGAATATGCGCTGGCACTCCACTCCAACACCGGGGAACTGGCTCCTGCGGTTGCCGTCGCCGCGGCCGGCACTAGAGTTACTCCTCCCCGCAGATGGGTAGTGCCATCGACATCGAGATTGGCTGCGGGAGCCGCTGTATCGATACCAACCTTCGTCCCCGAATTGAAAACCACCGAGTTGCCCAGCGCCGATTTGCCGGTCCACACCGGAATGTAGCCCGCAGTTCCGGCCCCGGTCACGGCAGTTGCCTTGGGATTGGCCTGGGATGATTCTCGCTCGGCGGCGGCGATGGCCGGCTGCAAATCCTCGCGTGTGAGGTAGTCGGTTGCCGCACGGCCGCCCAAAGTATCGGAGTCTACGGATTTCAGGGCATACGGAACGGCGGCCAACAGTCTCCGCGCCTGATGCGGAGAGCCAGTGGCTTTGGCAGACGTATTCCCGGCTGATTCGTTGATCCACCGCGCCTCGATCCATCTTGCCTCACCTGCCTGGAACAGCGTCCATGGCAGACCTTCCACGCTGGTGGCGCCCAAGAGCACGGAGTACTGCCCGTCGGGCCCGATCTTGACGGACTGCGTCTCGGTCCACAGCGCAAGCCCGCCTGCCTGGTCCTGATAGATGGAGAAAAGCACGTCGACGGTTTCGTTCGCTGCATCGGGCAAGCTGCCCGTCCAGCGGACAACGCTTTGCGGCGCGATCGAAGCAGCAAGCGGCGAGGATTCCCCGCCTGGGATCTGTGCATGTAAGGACAGAGCGAGCAGACAACCCATCCAGCACATGCACAGCCCGGCGCCCGAGGGCAAATGCGCCTTCCGGGCGGCGCTCATGTCCGGTTGAAACTCCGGCCGGTCCATTCTCGCTTGAAAACCTGCTCTCTTTGCTGGCATGCAGTTCTCCTCATGGGTCCTTCGTCGGGCTTTGCTCCCATCGTTGTCGTGCCGTGGGGACACCGTCGCATAGGGCTTCGCTTCCATGGGCAAAAGAACGATTGCGCCTGTTCTCGATCTCCACGGGAACTTCTGCCCATAACTGCGGCGATATGCAGTAAAGACTATGGCAAAATTCAAAGAACGCGCCAGCGAATTCTTTTCAAGAGTCTTGAATAGTTGTATTCATCCAACCTGAAGTTACTTTCATGGCACCTGCTCCTTGTAGTGCCTTACACATACTGACGTATAATCAACCTCCAATATCGCGCGACACAAGTTTCCCTACTCTGGTACCGGACATGAAAGTAAGGAGAGCCTCCATGAAGCTACATCGGATCGGCATCGCCGCAGCGTCCGTCTTCTTCTTTGCGGCTTCACTGGCCGCCCAAGCTTCCCACACCTGGGTTTCGGCCACCGGCAACGATAGCACCGGGAACGGCACAACCGCCAAGCCCTACGCCAGCTTTCAGGAGGCTGTGAACAATACCGCCGCCGGCGGCATGGTCTCCGTGCTCGGCCCCGGCGACTACGGAGCCGTGAGCATCACGCAAGCGGTCACCATTGACGGCACCGGCGGCGGCAGCATCGCCTTCACCGGCAGCGAAGGCATCTACATCGATGCACCCATTACCGCATCCGTCGTCCTGCGCAACCTTGTCGTCAATGGCGTCGGGACGGGTATCGACGCGATTTTCGGGGAAAGCTTTCTGAATCTGACCATCGATGGATGCCTTCTTGAAGGCTACACGGATATCGGCATTGGCGTTGGTAGCACCAGCGCGGAGAACGTATTGATTCGCAACACCGTCATCGTAGGCGGAACCCTGGGCGTACGTACTTTTCAGAGCGCGGGGGAGGTCCCGTATGACCAGGTCACGCTGGACCACGTGACCATTCAGGGAGTTAACCAGACCAGCGGCCTCGGCGGGTCGGCCGCCATTTTCACTCGCAATGGAAAACTCGACATCAGCAACTCCAACGTCACCCAAAGCAACATCGGTATTCAAGCCGATACAGACGCCAATATCAACATGGCGAATTCCATACTCACCGACAACACCATCGCCATCTGCACTTACTCCGGTTCCACGGCAACCCTGAATAACACAAGCCTTTACGACAACGCGGCGACCACAAACTCCTCCTGCTCGGGACAGATTGAGGGATCTGTATCGAACGAGGGGCCGTCGCCCAAGACCGGCGGCGACGGGTCGAAGTCGGCAATTCCACCCGATCCACAGCCCGTCCGGCCCCCGCACGCGAGGCGCTGAGCCAACTGACCTACGCAACGGGCCGATCTGGTACCCGAAGTCAACCGCGAGCCCGGCATCCGCTTGGCGCCGGTCTTCTTCGCCGGGGTGGGCGCGTTTCTTCTTTTACGGATGTTGCTCCCAGGCCTTTGAGCAACGGAACCTGACCTCCTAACTGACACGCGCGGCCACCGTTTCCCAATGCAGGACGCGCACCTCGGTCCCCAGCGCCATGGCGCGCTTCCTGACCCCTCGCCGGCGAGCCTGCGGAATGGATTAGAGGTCCTTCATTTCGCGGTTGGTTTGCTCTCCCGCGCACTTCGCTTTAGAATCTGTTGGCATTAGCGATACCGATATTCTTTCTGCCGCCGGAACGTCGTATCCTTGTCTACGGAGCGCATTCGAGGGCTGGCGTGGCCGACCGCGGATTCGAGGAGTCTTTTTGGCGGCTTCACAAAATATCACCGTCGTGGCAACACCCCCTCGCCAGATCGGCATTCTGGCGCGAGCCGAATGGGCTATTCAATCCGGGTTCCCGAAGC
>JASHTH010000099.1 GCA_030040655.1 Acidobacteriaceae bacterium
CGGATAGCCAAAGCGCGCTGGCCACTGCGCGGAGCTGACGACATTGCCGTCGGGTCCCACGATCTCGAGAAAATCGAGCTGCGCATCCGCCGCCAGCGTTTGCGCCTCGGTGAGATACGGCGCCGCGTCGCCCGGCTGCACCAGCTCGAAGGCCATGGAGCGAACCCGCTCCTGCGCGGCAATGCGATCGATCGCCGCGGCCACTTCGGCGGAGCGATGCTGGAACTCGCGCTGGAACTGGCTCACGAAGAGCGCGGTCTCGCGCTGGTCGCGCTGATCGAAGACCTGCCGCACGCGCATAAGCACCGTCCACGCCACCGCGGCCACCGCGCCGGCAACCGTCAGGGAGAAGAGCAGCAGCAGCTTTTGCCGCAGGCTCATGGCGCATCCCCTCGCGGCAAATCCAGGAGCGAGGCGTCGGCAAGGTCCGGCGAGCCGCCGGGATTCAATTCGAGATCGCGCACGCGGCCGCTGACGGCATAAGCTCTGGGCAAATACAGCAGCGGAATCAGCGTGTACCGGCCAAGGATCTCGCTCTCCGACTGAAAAAGCGCCAGATCGCCCTGGCCTATCGCCGGCAATGTCAATCCCGCGCTGTGCGCGATCGATTCCAGCGCCGCCTGCGGTTGGTTTATCTCGAGCTCGAATTCGCGCAGCATCAGCTCGGCGTGCTGGTTTGCGCCGCTAGCTACTTGCACGTTGAATCCCGCCTCGCGCAGGTTGAGCGCGATGCGCTGTGCCGCCAACTGCATCGTCCCATCGCCTGGCGCAGCCAATACCAGCGGCGGAGGCGTGATGCCGCCGCGTAGTTCTTGCGCTTTGCTTAAATTCCGATCGACCGAAAACAGAAAGGAATAGCCGGTAAGGTTCGCCGGGAGCAGGCTTGCCGTCACCCCGCCTTGCTTCTGGAAGATCACGTTGGAGAGCGCGCTGCGATCCATGGCCAACGCCATCGACTGCCGCAGCAGCGGGCTCTCCAGCGAGCCCGACTCCGCAATCTGCAGCGCCAGCAAAGTCACCGGCGTCGACGCCAGCACGGCGAGCCTTTGCTGTTGCGCCTGCCGCATCAGCTCCGGCGGAACTTCGACGATTTCGGCGCGGCCCACGCCCAGGTCGAGCCATTGATCGCGAACGGCGCGTGGCGCGCGAATCTCAATCGTGTCGACAAACGGCCGCCCTGCCCAGCAGTTTTCGTTTGCCGCGAGGGTTAATACGCCGTTCGAAAGCACGGCGACCTGAAATGCGCCGGTTCCGACAACGTCCTCCGGCGGCTTGCCATCGCTTGTCATGGTGAGCGCGATCAAGTATTCATCGCCTGCGAGCAGCTCCGGCAAATTCGGCATGGCCTCGTCGCCGGTGAAGATCACCGTTCCGCCCGCGGCGTGAATGGCCGACCAGGGACAATTCGAAGGGCAAGACGTATTCAGCGACGCGACCACGGCAATCGACGTCAGCGGCGATCCATCCTGGAAATGGACGCCGGGCCGCAGCTTGAACTGCCAGCGGTGATCCTGATTCTCCGAATTCCATTCGACGGCCAGCGCCGGTCGCGCCGATTCGTTCGCGTCAACGCGCGTCAACCCGTCCAGTACCAGCCGTCGCGCCATTCCGCCCGGCCGCTGCCAGGGGTCGCCCGCAATCTCAACGCGCAGCGTTCCGCCATAGTGGGGACGTGTTCTTCCCCACGCGCAAATGCCGGCCCAAACGAGAAAAAAGCTAATTGCAGAGTGCCGTAACACGGTCCACCTCGTAGTCGCCACTCACATGCCGCAATACGGCCATCAAGCTCTTGCCGTCGGGTGCGCTCCACAACGCCGTTACCGTCCCATCCATCGCCAGCGGCGCGCTCGCCGGCACAGCTACGAGTCCGGGCAACTCGTAGGCGCGCAGGCTGTCGTTCACCGCCTCGCCCGATCCCGATACGATCACCTGATCGCCCGCTCCACATTCCGAATGAAGAACAGCAAAATCGCTGCCCCAGTCGCGAGCGCCGTTTACGGTCTTCAGCGCGCCGTTTTCCAAGATCTGAATCTTGCCATCGATCCCGCCGATCAGCAGCGCGGCCCCGGCCGGGCGGGGAAGCGCCGCCGCAGAATAAAACGGCGGCAGATCGACGCCCACGCTCGGCGTCACCACCCCCGTGAAGTAATTCCGCGCCGCGTTGTAGAAGGCCTTGATCGCGGCCGCGCCTTGCGGGGCGCCATTCGCAGCAGGCATCTGCGCAATCGGCCAGGGATCGTCGCTCGAGTTGCAGTGGATTGACCACTCTGGAACCGCCGATGGCGAGGCCCCGCTGTTCTCAGGCGCGATGTTGCCGCTGCATGCTGTGCCTGGAACGAAGATCTGAAGCGTATCGCCGCTTGCATTCTGGACAACTAAGGCGCGTGGATCGCGCCCCAACATTCGCCGCGCGCCGATAGAGACAAGTTGCTGCTCTAGCCATTGACCTCCCGTATTCCGGTAGAGAACGATCGCCGCCGGCGCGACGGCCATCAGCCAGCTTCGGCTCTCAAGCAACGCCAGGACCGGCGCATTGGATTGCAGCACACGCTGCGCGCGAAGGGTCATTCCGCTGCTCACCATGACCGGCTGCGGCGCGCCCGCCTCCACACGCGCCATCGCGACGCGCGTCTCATTGCCCTGGACGACCTCGGCCACCCACAGCCGCTCGCGCAGGTTTTCGCTCAGTGTCACGCGGATCGAGTTCGCGCTTTCCTCGCCCGATGCCTGAACACCATGGGCCTTCAAGTCCTGCTCGAGCAGCGCTCGGATCACAGGGACTTGATCCGCGGGGATCGTGGAGAGATTGCGG
>JASHTH010000737.1 GCA_030040655.1 Acidobacteriaceae bacterium
TCCGATCCCTCCCTGAACTCCTCGCTGGCCATCGTGGCGCCGTGAATGCCATCGCGCCCCGTCTTCGCGCCCACGTAGATCACCGGATTCCCGACGCCGGCCGCCTTCGCATAAAAGATCTCGTCCTTGCGCACCAGGCCGAGTGCAAACGCGTTCACCAGTGGGTTACTGCTGTAGCATGGCTCGAACTTGGTTTCGCCGCCCAGGTTGGGCACGCCGAAGCAATTTCCATATCCGGCGATCCCGCTCACCACGCCTTCCATGATCGAGTGGTTCTTGTGGACGATCGCCCCCTCCGCAGTGTCTCCTCCAGCTTCGTCAATGATCGGCCCAAAGCGTAGCGAATCCATCACCGCGAGAGGGCGCGCGCCCATGGTAAAGATGTCGCGCAAAATGCCGCCCACGCCGGTGGCCGCGCCTTGGTAAGGCTCAATGTAGCTGGGGTGGTTGTGGCTCTCGATCTTGAAGGCGCAGGCCCACCCGTCGCCGACGTCGATGATGCCGGCGTTCTCGCCCGGCCCCTGCACCACGCGATCGCTCCTGGTGGGTAGACGCCGCAGATGCACGCGGCTGGACTTATAGGAGCAATGCTCGCTCCACATCACGCTGTAAATGCCAAGCTCTGTGAGCGAAGGGACTCGCCCAAGCGCATCGAGTACGCGCTGGTACTCCTCCACGCTGATGCAGTGCTGGGCCAAATGTTCCGGCGTGATCGCGGCCGGCTGGGGAACGACTGCAGAGGAGGCTTGAGTCATCGCCATGCCCATATTGTCGCAGGTCCGTCGTTCAGGATCGGTGATTGGAGCAAATCTGGCGCGATGAAACAGTCAATAAGATCGCGCCGCGAACTCCGATAGAAGTTCGTGATATGGCGAATTCTCAGGAGCTTTTCTTGATCAAGCCCGGCAAGGTCGCCCTCTTAAACTGCGCCTTCAAAAAGCAGGCGCGCAAAGACCGTTGTCATGACGGAATAGCGGTAGTCGTACTTCTCGTCGCTGTCTTTACAGCGCTGCTTGAGCCAGTCCTCCAGTGCCCGAAGCCCGTCGATACCCTCGATGCCGCGGATTCACGCGACACGCTCCTTCAACTCGCGAATCGCGGTCTGCTCGTCTGAGCGGAGAGCCCGCTCACAGCTTTCCTCGCGATCTGCTTTAAGAGTACGACCAGTTCCGTTCGCGAATAGGCTTTCGAATCCATCACATCAGAGATCGTCGGCGAGAATAGCCCACCGGCTTGCGGCGGTTGGGCGGAGTCACGATAAGATGATATTGTTGACGATCCAGGCCGGGATGGCGGAACTGGCAGACGCAGCGGACTCAAAATCCGCCGACCCTTGCGGTCATGGGGGTTCGACCCCCCCTCCCGGCACCAGATAAAATCCACGTTATCTGTCGCTTGAGAGAATTCACGGAAAAGGACGGCGTAGCTCGGAGCCCCCGACTATGCCCAAACTATGCCCAAACTCTGAAGTTTGGGTACCATCCGTGATTTTGGTCGCATCGACGAGTCATTCTGTCGCTCGTGGCGGCGAGCCGCCGCAAGCTTCGGCTCGCGGATCGCAGCACGCCTCCTTCCTCAAAAAACAAGTTCATCCATCGTGCCACCGCGCGGAACCGCGCTGATTTGACCGAATCAGCGTTCGCCCCCACGATACGTTCGCTCCATTCCAGGAGCGGACGCGAGAACTCATGACGAGGAATCATTATGACGGCAACAGCGACTTTGCAGCGGCGTCTCATCCGCACCAAAGAGGCGGCAGCCTATCTCTCAATGAGCGACTGGAAACTGCGTCGCCTCATCCAGGAAGGTGTCTTCCCAGTTGTCCAGGATCGCGAGGGAGGACCATTCCTCCTCGATCTGCGCGACCTCGACGGCTACATTGAGAACCGCAAGCGCTCAATCGCCGAAGACTTCCCGGCTCAAACGAAATTTCCGGTTGTGTCTCTCTCGGGTCATCCCCGTAATGGCGCGCGGAGGCTTGAATGAGGCGGCCACGCGGGACCGGGAGAATCTATCAGCAGAAGGGCAGCAGTGTCTGGTGGATCAAGTTCTATCGAAACGGTGTGCCCTTTCGGGAGTCCACAGGAACCCCCGACAAGCGCCAAGCGATTCGGGCGCTGAATCATCGCTTGGCGGAGGTCGCAATCGGCAAATTTGTCGGCCCACAGGTCGAACGCATTCTCATCACGGAACTCGCGGAGGACTTCCTGCGGGACTATCGGATCAACGGCAAGTCTTCGATCGATGACGCGGAGGCACGATGGCGCCTGCATATCCAACCTTTTTTTGGATTATTGCGAGCGACGCAGGTGACGAGCAGCCTTCTAAACACCTATGTCGATCAGCGTCTTGAGGCCGGGGCCCAGAATGCAACCATCAATCGGGAACTTGCGGCGCTGAAGAGGATGTTCAATCTCGGCCGCAAAGCAACACCGCCAAAAGTCATCTTTGTTCCCGCATTTCCCAGGCTGGCCGAGAACAATATCCGCCAGGGATTCCTCGAAGATGCTCAATACGAGAAGCTCCTCGAGTCCTGTCCCGAGATCTGGTTTCAGACGCTTGTCGAAATGGGAGCGACGTACGGCTGGCGCATCGGAGAGTTGCTGAAACTCAGGGTCAATCAGATCGATCTGCCGAATTGGGTCATCCGGCTCCACCCCGGCACTACGAAAAACAAGGAAGGCCGCGAGGTCAAGATGACCCAGATTGTTCATGACCTACTCGCGCTCTGCATCGAAGGCAAAGAGCCGATTGACTTTGTTTTCACGCGTCCCAACGGAAAGAGAGTGCGTGATTTCCGCGGCACTTGGACCAAGTCGCGCGAAGCAGCTGGGGCTCCAAGGCTGCTCTTTCACGATCTCCGCCGGACCGCAGCCCGGAACTATCGTCGTGCGGGAATTGCCGAGGGCGTGATCATGAAGATCGGCGGCTGGAAAACGCGAAGTGTCTTCGAGCGATATGCCATCGTTGCCAATTCAGACGTCAACGACGCTGTCGAGAAGTTGGAAGCGCGCAGAAGTCGGCCAAGAGATGGATCGCAACGCCCGGGGACGGAGCAGGAGCATGAAACGAGCGGCGATTTGACCGAGCTCTGAATTCGCCTCATGCTATCGCCTGATTCGAGAGGTCCAATTCCTGGACTAGATGGCGTGCGAACTGTGGGGATGTCCCCCGAAGGAATTGAACCAGTTTGGTGACTCTTTGACAAGTAGAAGTGCGAAGAGAGTCCGCAAAGGAGATCTATTCCAGATGACGATCGATCTTAACACGGTTCCACCCGTTGCAGGTGAAAGTGCAATGAACATTAGGGGTATTCTTCGTCGGTCTCATGGAGCTTTTCGCGAAGATTGGTTATCGGATAGACTTCGATGCGACGAGCGTCGAGCGCATGAATTTGCGAAGGCGCTCGAGGCGGCCGGCTACGTGCGGAGGGACAGAGAGCGAGAGGAGAAATACAGAAGTCCCTTCTTATGGTATTCGGTCACCGATGCCGGCCAAGATCTCACACGTGCTTCTGCTGCGAAAAGAATCAGACGGGAAACTGCAAAAACAGCGTTTTCGGAATTCATGAATCGCGTCCATTTTGTGAACGCAAGTCCGAAATACTTCTACTCCGTTAGATATGTCGCCTTGTTCGGTAGCTATCTTGAACGAAGAGAGCGACTAGGAGACATTGACGTTGCAATCGATCTCAAGCCTCGAATAGCGTTCGACAAAGCAGGCGAATGGGTGGAAACATTTCGACAACACGCGTGGGATTCGGGAAGAAGCTTCTCTACATGGGATGAAGAAATCGATTGGCCGCGACGAGAGGTGGTGTTGATGCACAAATCGCGTAAGCGCAGCATGAGCATTCAGTCATGGTTCTCGTTTGTGGAAATGGCAAAATCGAAGAACTTTCGGTACGAAGTACTGCTCGGAGGCGAGGATGAGATCCGGCACGAACTGGCTAAGGCTCGACGCGAGCAAAAGCGTGCATCAAAATCATAGGATTTGGGGAACGGTGGTCGACAAGCCCATAGAGGGCCACAGCTGGTTTTCGGATAGCTGACTCTGGATCAGCATATCGGGGTTCGAATCCAGCACCATTGGTTTGCATACGCAAAACAGCCGAGCAGCCGAAGGCAATCTCTTGTTCGGCGATTTCGGACGCGGGTTCGACTCCCGCCGCCTCCACCAGTAACCAGTTTATTATCAATAGATTACGGACGAAAAGCGCAGAATAGGCGAAGAACATTGCCATCCATAAGTCTTTCAAAATCAACTAGATGACTCTTTCAAAATTCGCCCCTGAAGAACCCACGTCAGGAAGAACGGTCAAGTTGTAGGCGCCGGAGCAAAAATAGACCACGTTGCGCCGCGCGAGCGGTGTGACGTGGCGGAGTAAAAGTAGACCACCGCCAGATTTCAAGTTCCGTAGACAACCAGGACTTCAGGGGTGACGAAGAAGGTTC
>JASHTH010000738.1 GCA_030040655.1 Acidobacteriaceae bacterium
CGCATCTTCGCACTCGAGGATTTCGGCTCGAAGGGAACGCGCGGCTGGGTCGTCTACCCCGAAGCCGGATCGATGGTCCAGTTTCTCGTGAGCCATTACGGGCTCGACAAGGTGATGCAGGCGTTTCGTGAGTTGAAGTCGGGCGCGCCGGAAAGCGACAACGCGGCCGTCTTCGAGCGCACATTCGGCATAAGCGTGGATACGTTCGCGCAAGACTGGCTCAACAGCCTGAAACAGGGGTCAGGTCGCGTGCCGACAGCGCTCATCGACGACATAAGGGTGAAGATCGCCGAAGACGAGAAGTAAGCCTGCAGCCGATTCTCGCCGGGGATTTCCCGATATTCGCCTCGTCGAAACGAATCGATCCGATTATTTCGGCAGTGCGCACGTGTAGCTGCCCGCGTCGTTTCTGTCGCCGGAGCCCGAGTACGCCGCGGCCTGCGGGTAGGCGCAGATGGGCCGCGTGAAGCCGGTGGAGAGCTTTCCGCCTTCCATGGCAAGGTGGGTGGCGATCACCTTCTCCGGCGGCGTTCCGGTTTCCACCCATGCTTCGAGCGCGCGTTGAATGTTGTGTTCCGGATTGTTCGGCGTCAGCTCGTCAAGGGCTCCAACCTGGCCAAACGTCGTTGCGCCGGGGCCGCCGCCGCAGTGCTGCATTCCCGGGACCAGGAACAGTCGGACGAAGCCGTCTGCCTTCGCTTCGCCCGCGGCGGCTACCGCCTTGTTGTAGTAGTCCACCGTGTCCATCGCGGGGATGGCCGGGTCATTCCAGCCGTGATAAAGAATCAGCTTGCCGCCGCGCTTGCGGAAGGCGCTCAGGTCGGGGTTCACCGCGTCGAGCATGTCGCCGGTTGTCAACTGCGCCTTCTTGAGGGCTTGCTGCAGGTCGAGCTGGAGCACGTCGAGGTCGGCTTTGTCGTAGACCATGTCGTCGAGATAGCCGGTGGTGAACTGCCAGATCTCGCTTTTGCCGGGCGCCGGGCCGGTGATCCAGCCGGCCCAGCCGTTGGGACCGGTTTCCGCTCCCGGCATCCAGCCGTGGCTAGGCGTTTTGCCGTCTTTGAGGTCCGGGCCGGCGTAAAGCGCCTTCAGCGCGGCTGCTTGGGGCGGGGTCAGGCATTCGTCCGAGTCCGCTGCTGAACACAGTAGCGTCGACGGGTCGAAATGGCACTGGCGCGGATCGTCGAGAAAACCGGCGCCGGGGTCTTTGGCGCACATTGCCAGCACCGCCTTGCCGATGGCAGGCAGCTTGGCGGCGGGGATGTAGCTGGCCGGATCGCGCTGCAGGGTCTGGACGGTGTAAAGAAAGTCGGCCAGCAGGTCGGTCCAGTTGAAGGCCGGCGCGCCGGCGAGGATGCCGTCATAGTCGGAGGGGAAGCGCTGCGCTTCCATCAGGGCTTCACGGCCGCCGTCGGAGCAGGAAGCGAAGTAGCGATGGCCGGCGGCACGGCCATAGAACGAGCGAGTGAGGGCCTCGCCGGTCAGGCTCATCTCGTGGACGGCGCGATACCCGAAATCGACGATTTTCTCCGGATGGCCGAGCGCCCAGCCTGCCTCTACCGAAGTTCCCGTGTGGCCGGTGTCGGTTGCGGCGGTCGAGTCGCCGCGCAGTACGGCGCTGGCCATGTCGCGGTAGTTGATGCTGCCGGCAAAGCCGCCGTTGCCGGCGCCCTGGAATCGGCCGCTCCAGCCCTCCAGCGGCAGCCACGCTTCGATTGCGATCTTCGAATCGGCGCTGGGATG
Source organism: Acidobacteriaceae bacterium (assembly GCA_030040655.1). Classification (GTDB taxonomy): domain Bacteria; phylum Acidobacteriota; class Terriglobia; order Terriglobales; family Acidobacteriaceae; genus Telmatobacter. The sequence continues at coordinate 1,744 of JASHTH010000738.1, forward strand.
CGACTCCGCGGTGACGCGGCAGAATGCCGGCAGGCGGCCGTAGACGGGATCTTTCTCATTCGGAAGCGCAAGCTTGCCGGCCTCGATCGCCTCGGCGCCGACGATCGTGGTGTGTGCAAGCGAGAGCCTGCCCAGCTCCGCGCATTTCCTTATGCCATTTGCCTGCTGGCTCCAACCTGCGGCGGATCCAAACAGGGCAAGACACATTGCTGCAGCAAGCCGCTTCATAATGCCTCCGGACACGCCATCCTACCGCAGCCGGCTGGCATTGTGGAGTGAAGTCGCGGCGGGATTTGGTAGTCTGTGTCCACTTGAATGGCCAAGACCGCCAGCCTCAAGCCGATTCTGTGCGCTCCTCTGCTGCGCAAAGTAGATGCGAAGCTAATCGAGCTACTGCGTTCGTTGGAGCCTGCAGAATGGGATTTGCAGACAGTTTCGCCGGCGTGGAAGGTTCGCGACGTGGCCGCGCACCTGCTCGATACCGCGCTGCGCAAGCTCTCGCTGGTGCGCGACTCGTGGTTTGTTGAGCACATTGAGATTCGCTCGCCGCAGGATCTCGTCGCGCTGGTCAATCGGCTGAATCGCGAGGGCGTCGCCGTCTACCGGCGGTTGAGCCCGCCGGTACTGATCGAAATGATGGAGATGGCCTGCCGCGAGAGCGCGGATTTTCACGAGTCGCTCGATCCGTTCGCGCCGGCTGCGTTTAGCGTGAGCTGGGCGGGCGAAGAGCAGTCCCTGAACTGGTTCGATACGGCGCGCGAGCTCACCGAGCGCTGGCACCACCAGCAGCAGATCCGCTTGGCCACCAACCGGCCCGGCATCATGACGGCGGAGCTTTATTATCCGGTCCTCGACTGCTTTCTGCGCGGGTTGCCGCACCGCTATCGCGATGTGGAAGCCGCGGAGGGAACGCTCGTAGTGGTGGAAATCTCCGGCGAGTGCGGCGGGGAATGGTTCCTGGTAAAGTCTCCGCAGCGATGGGAATTAGTGCGGGAGTGGTCCGCGCCGGCAGCATGCCGCGTGACTATTCCGCAGGAGATCGCCTGGCGCGTGTTTACGAAGGGCATCGATCGCGCTGCGGCGATGGCGCAGGCGCGGATCGAAGGCGATCGTGAGCTGGGCGAAAGGGTCCTAGAAATGACGGCGATTGTCGGATAGGTCGAGCCTGCCGACGCCGACGAGACAACGTCCATCGTCCTTTCTACCGCCTGGCGCCGGAAATTGGCTCAATCCACACCGACGTAAAGAGATCGCTGTACTCGAAGTCCGGCAAAGGTAAATCCGCGTTCCGTCGATCGT
>JASHTH010000739.1 GCA_030040655.1 Acidobacteriaceae bacterium
AGAGCTCGCCCACAGGCTTTCAGCTCCAGCTCAGCACACTGGAGATTTGCGTCGCCAGCGTAAGCGGATCGAAGGGCTTGAAGAGGATGGCCTCTACGCCGAGGTCGGCAAAGCGGCGCTGGTCGGTGCTTTGCACTTTGGCGGTGAGAAGCAGCACCGGAATCTTGGCCGTCGCCGGATTCTTCCTCAGCTCGCGAAATGTGGAGGGCCCGTCCATGCCGGGCATCATCACGTCCAGTAAAATGGCATCGGGCTGATAGTCGACGGCGCGCGCCAAGCCCTGCGCGCCGGAACTGGCCACAGCTACCTCCCAGCCGGCGATCGTTTCCAGGCTGAGCGCGGCCACCTGCCGGATATCGTCTTCATCGTCGATGATCAAGATACGACGCTGCATGAATCGTTTTCCTTTAGCACAAAGTCAATCGTTTTCGTTTCAGGCCTGTTGAGCCGCTGCTCCCGCCGGCGACGACTCTTCCATCTGTCGCGAGCTTCGGAGCATGGTGAGAACCAGCGCTTCGAGCTGCTGCGGCTGCACCTGGGCCTTGGTCAAAAAGTGCGTGGGGCCAAGCGTAAGCAGTTCACGTTCCTCGGGGGTGATCTCGCGGCCCGAGTACACCACCAGCGGTATCGTGGCCAAGTTCTCGTGTTGGCGCAACCAGTCGACGACGTTGAATCCGTCTCCGTCGGGCAGGCCGATATCGAGAACCAGCAGATGGGGCTGAAAACTGAAGCAGGCGTCCAATCCGGTCTGGCGGCTATGAGCCAGTTCCACCTGAATGCTGTCGCGCGCGAAGACGTCGCCGATGACGCGCGCCAGATCCACGTCGTCTTCAATGACCAGTATGCGCGCTTTCTGGCCGGGTCCGCAGAGGACGCGCGCCATCTCTCCGAGCAACGCGTCCTCGTCGAGCGGCTTTTCCACCCAGCCTTCGGCGTGCTCGCGCGGCGCCGATTGCCCTCTTTGGTTTTCCACGCTGAGCAGAACCACCGGCGTCTTGGCGGAGGGATCGAGGCGGCGCAGCATGGGGAGAATCTGCCAGCCATTCATGCCGTCGATCGAAGTGTCGAGCAGGATGGCCGCGATCTCGGGACTGACAGCCGCGAGAGTCTGCTCCACAGTGCCAGCCTCGACAACATGGTAGCCATGGCGCGCCAGCGCCGCGGCTACCTGGTTGCGTGTGGTCTCGTTGGCGTCGGCCAGCAGCACCGTGCCTTGACCGTCCTCATGATCGGTTGCGCGATGGGCAACCGCGCCTGGAGTCGGCTGGTAAGGCAAAAACACGCGGAAAGTGGATCCGCGCACGCGATTGCGTTCCGCCCAGATGCGACCCGTATGCTGCATTACGATCGACCGGCAGATTGCCAGTCCCAGACCGCTTCCGCCTTTCTGGCGCGAGTCCGACGCATCCACCTGCTGGAAACGCCCGAAGATCGATTCGAGTTTGTCGGCGGGGATGCCGCGGCCATGGTCGATGACCGAAAGCGTGACCCCGGTTTTGCCGGGGCGCAGCATCACCGACACGGTGGAGTTGGACGGCGAGAACTTGACGGCGTTGGAGAGGAGGTTGGTGAGCACCTGCAGCAAGCGATCGGCGTCGGCGGTGATTTCCACCTGAACGGTATCGTGGATCAATTGCACGCCCGCCGCGTCGGCCACCGGCTGCATGCCGTCGATGGCCTGGCGGACAATCTCGGCGAGCTGCACGGCGCGGAAGGCGAGCGGCTCGCGGCCGCTCTGGATGCGTTCGAGATCGAGGATATCGTTGATGAGGCGCACCAGCCGGTCGGAATTGGTCACGGCAATGCGCAGCAGGTTGGCCGCTTTTTCGTTGACGTCGCCGAGAATTCCCGAGGACAAGAGGCCCAGCGCGCCGCGGATCGAGGTGAGCGGCGTGCGCAGCTCGTGGCTGACCGTGGAGATGAATTCATCCTTCATCCGGTCCAGAGCATTGCGCTGGCTGATGTCGCGGAAACTGATGACGGAGCCCGAGAAACGACCCTGGTCGAGGATGGGAGTAGCGAAGTACTCCGCCGGAAACGAAGTGCCGTCGTGCCGGTAGACGGAGTCCTCGCCGGCCGCTGCCGCGTGACCGCTCATCGCCTGCCGCAGCGAGCAGTCGTTGTCGCATTTGCGGCCTGCCGGCGCGAAGCCGTGCAGCAGGTCGTGTACGGGCTTGCCGGTGAGCGTTGCCGCGTCGGCGCCCAGCAGGCGCGCCGCGGCCGGGTTGGCAAAGCTCACCACGCCATATTTGTCCGCTCCGCAAATGCCGTCGGCCACGGAATTGAGCAGGATCTCCTGTTGGCGCGAAAGCTCGTCCGCGCGGCCGCGTTCCTGCGAGCGAGCCAGCATCTGGCCGAGCGAAGTCGCCGCCATCTCGATGGTGGCGATGGCTTCGCGGTCTTCGCGGAGATGATAGCGGGAATAGAACTCAAGCACGGCCAGGAGTTTATGACCGACGCGGACGGGCACGGCCCATCCCGAGGCCATTTCGTGACGCAGCGCCGACGCCGCGCGGTTGCCCGGTGGCGCGTCGGACAGATCGGCAAACCAGATGGGACGTCCTTCCTGCCATACCCGGCCCGGCAATTCGGCGCTGCTGGCCATCTTCATCGGCATGCTTTCCTGGATGAAGGCTTCGGTGCGTTTGCCGGGTACTCCCCATGCCGTGCTGAATTCGAGCTTGTTTTCCTCGGTATTGACGTTCCACTTCACGGCCATGTCCCAGCTGTGGCTGACGCAAAGCGCTTCCAGAATCCGCGTGGACGCGCCGTCGGGAGACGAGTTCTCCCCCACGATCTGGCTCACGCTGAGCTGCAGCGCCAGACGGTTCTCCCGCTGCTTCTGGTGGGTGACATCGCGCAGCAGGCAGCGCACCGCCAACGGATTGCCCGCTTTCTGGCGCTGGCTCAGGCTCAGCTCCAGCTCTTGCACGCGCCCGTCCTGCGTGTAATTGCGCAAGGGCGCGCGCTCGATCTGCTCGCCGTCAAGGGCGCGGCGGAATAAGCCCCGCACTTCGGCGCGGCAATTGGCCCCGAATAAGTCCGGGAAGGAATCCAGTTCCAGCAGCGCTGCCGTTTCCATACTGAAATTGCGCTTCCATGCCGGATTGGCGTACATGAATTGCCCGGCCGGGCTCAAGGTGGCAATCATTTCGCTGGAATTCTCGAAAAGATCGCGGTAGCGTTCCTGCGATTCGCGCAGTGCCAGCTCCTCGTGCAGGATCGCGCTCTGGTCGAGAGCTACCGCCACCAGACCGGTAAGCGCGCCGTCTTTGTCGCGCAGCGCCGATATGTGGAGAGTGACGGGGATCGGCGTCCCGTCCTTGCGCTTTAGATGCGTGTTGAAGCTGGGCACCTGGCTGGGCGGCAGGGCGCGAATGCATTCCATGAACCCCGCCAACTGCCCGTTCGAGGCCGGCTCCGGCGGCTCCTTAAGGTCGAGCAATCCCAGAATCTCCTGCATCAGCCGTTGTCCCTCGCCCGGGCCGAGAATCTCCCCTGCGCTGGACATGGCCATCAGCTCCGAAGCGTGGTAACCGAGAATGCGTTCGGCGGCAGGATTGAGGTAGGTGAAACGGCCGTCGAGACCTGCGGCCACCACCATGGTGCCGGCCGAATCCAGGACGTCCTTCATGGTTTCCGCCGCGGGCACCGAGGCGGCGACTTGGGGCGCGGGAGGCACCAGCGCCAGAAGGCGAAGCGCGATGACGGCGGCCACGGCGCCGGCCGCGATCATTAAAAGCTCATCGGCTACGGGGCCGGACAGCAGGCTCCAAGCAACAGCTCCCAACGGCAATAGGAGCGCGAGCGAGGCCAGAATCAGCCAGGCAACGGAGATTCGCGCAGCTCCCCGCGGAGGTTGTCCGGTCCGGATTGTGCGTACGCCGTTGGACCAACCCCCCATTGCTTCTCCTCGAGTCAGGATCATGGAAGAGCCGGAAGCGGAGCACAGGCTGCCGGCACTCACCTATTCGTGAGGCGAATATACCCCTTATCTCTGCTCCCTTCCCCGCGGATGGGAACATTCTGGCTCGATCACGGGGGAGTAAAGAGATAGAAAAAGTAGCCTACGCTCGCAGCCTCTCAAAACTTCAACAGGCAGTCGCCCGTCGACGACCGGCCGTGGAGCGAGCCAAAGCGCTGCACATCATCCTACGAGCTATAAAACCCCATTCCCCCGTCCCACGGCCGCACTTACCCCACGATTCTCCGTCGACGTCCGATAACTCTCTCGTCGCGCCCCTGTTTTTCAATGAGGGACTCTCTTTTTCGGCCAATAGGTTATTCCTAAATATATACCGAGGGCAATCCAAGAAGGAAAAATCCTTGAATTGAATCCGAATCGGTAACCATTCGACCGGGTCGAAAACGTTTTCGACACTCTGAATGACGACCGGTCCAAGAAGGCTTTGCCGCTTCGGGAGCGGCGCCGTTCGGCGGTGAAAGAATGCTCGAGAGGGGCATGGAGGCGACCTACGACGACGTGCCCAAGTCGATCGGCCTCATGCGCTTCGCTCCGGTGATCGCCGCGCGGGGAGTGATGTTCGGCGCCGAGCATCGATCTGCTGCCCATGGAACAGACCCGGAGCCGGCCGTGAGCGAGATGGAACTGTGCGGCCCTCAAGCATGAGAAGCGCACGTTCGTATACTGACGATATGTCGCATGGCTTCCCGACGTTTTGCCGCATCCGACCCGGCGTCCTCGCGGCCGCATTCATCCCCATCTCGTTGTTTCCGCCCCTGGCCGGCGCATGGGGCAACGAAGGCCATCGAATGATCAACCGATTGGCGGCAATGACGCTGCCGGCCGACGTACCGGCGTTTTTGCGCTCCCAAGCGGCGATCGACGAGATCGACTGGCTTGGCCCCGAACCCGACCGTTGGCGTTCGCCGGCTGAGCCGGAGCTGAACGCCGCCCAGTCGCCGGAGCACTTCATCGACCTCGAGCTGGCCGACGCTCTCGGTCCTTTGCCGCGCCTGCGGCTCGATTTCGAAGCCAAAGTTTTTGCCGCCGGCCAGCGTCCGGAGAAGATCGGCCTGCAACCCTGGGAGACGACCGAAGTATGGGAGCGGCTGAAGGCCGCGCTGCGCGAATACCGTCACCTGGCGGCGACGGCCGGGCCGGCAAGCCTCGACACCGTTGCCGCCGAGCAGGCTGCCGTCTTCTATGCGGGCTGGCTGGGCCATTATGTGGGCGACGGCTCGCAGCCGCTGCACACCACCATCCAGTACAACGGATGGACCGGCCCCAATCCGCACGGCTACACCACCGCGCATGAAATCCATTGGCAGTTTGAAGGGCCGTTTGTCGCGGCCAACCTGCACGCGCCCGAAGTGCAGGCCAAGATGACGCCGGCCAGAGCCATCGATAGCGACCTCTTCGACGCATATGTCGCCTACTTGCGCCACACCGCGACGTTCGTCGAGCGGGTTTACCAGTTGGAGAAGGCGGGAGGGTTCGTCGGCACAGGGACCGCCGAGTCGCGCGAGTTCACTGCGGAACGTCTCGCTGCCGGGGCGAGCATGCTGCGCGACATGATCTACACGGCGTGGCTCGACAGCGCCCTGCCGGTGCCCGACGCCCACGCGGCAAACTAGAACCGGCCGCCCGAATGCTTCGGCGGCGCCGATGAATGAATCAGCCCGCTGAACCGTCTCCTTGTTGTTGCTTCTCATGTGGCGCGAGGTATGCTTTGAAGTTTTCTCTTGCGACAAATTCGTCACTCGTTCTCATGACGGCGCTCCTGGCGTTCGTTCCGGGATCGCAGTCGCAGGAACCCTCGCAGCCTGCCGCATCCATGCCGCCTGATGCCGCGCCCCAATCGCAGCCTGCGGCTTCGGGACCGCCTGCGGCAGCACGCCAGTCGCAGCCCGCTTCTCCGTTCCCGATCGCCATTGTCCCGCTCGATCTCGACCATCCGGATCGCGGCCCCAAGGTTAGCGGCACCTTTCAGGTGAGCAATGGCAAGGCCATCATCAGTTCCAGCGCCGAGGTGACCTCCGGCCCTGAAACCACGCAGGTCGAGTTGCCGCGCCGAGGCGTGCTGCGCGTTTGTGCTTCGACGACGGTGCATCTTGCTTCCGACACCAGCGTGCCTGCGGGCGAAACGCCTGGGCTGATGATGGCTCTCGACCACGGCGCGGTGGAAGCCGACTTCGCTACCGGCCGCAACGCCGACATTCTGCTGACGCCGGATTTCCGCATCCTTATCGGCGGGCGCGGCGCGGTCGACGTGAAGGTTCGCATCGGCGACCATGGCGACACATGCGTCGACAATCCCGGAGCGGACGCGCCATACGTGGTGGTCTCGAGCGTTTTCGAAGGCGGCGCCTATCGCGTGCAGCCCGGCCAGCGCGTGCTCTTCGAGCACGGCAGCCTGAACGAGGTGAACGACAACGAAAAGGAGCCCTGCGGCTGCCCGCCCGCCACGCCGGATCCGAACCAGGCCAATGCGTTCCCGCTGGCGCAGAGCCAGGGACTGGCACCGCTGGCGCAGACGTCACCCATTCCGCCTGCTCCGGCCGGTCAGCCGACGCCAACCGCGCCGCCCCTGGTGTACATCGCCCCCAAGCCGGATCCAGATGCCACGCCGGCGGCTCCGCCCGTGGAAGCGCCGGCTGCCGCAGCCGCATCATCGGCGAACTCCGCACCATCCGCGGCGCCAAAGAAAAAATCGGGATTCTTTCATCGGCTGGGCGGTTTCTTCCGCCGCATCTTCGGCGCCGAGTAAACGTTCGCCGAAAGACGGGTCAACTTTCCCGGCTGCTGGACAACGGAGAAGCTTTGGCGATGGACTCCGTCCCGAGGTTCTTGGTTCGCCAACAGCGACCCTCTTGACGATCTCGCAGGCCAGTGCTCATACTCACCAACTGTATTAACGCCGAGCACTTTGCACGCCGCCGGCGGGAGTCGGCTTCTTATGGATCTTGTCTTGGTGCGTATTCTTTTTGTGGCTTTGCTCGCCGGAGTCTGTTACTTCCTCCGCCCGTTCGGGCTCTCATCCTGGCTTGGCGCCGCAATGGGCGCGGTTGCGGCGAGCGCGGTCATTGTCTTTGAACTGCGCGTACGGGCGCTCACCTTGCGAAGGCTCATCGGCGCCGTCGCCGGCAGTGTGCTGGGCATCTTCGGCGCGGCGCTGTTTTGCCTGGTGCTGCGCTCGGCACCGCTGGCCGGTTCGACTTCGGCGGTGCTGCAGATCTTCGTGCTGCTGCTGATGACCTATGTGGGCCTGCTGGTCGGCGCCAGCAAGGGCGACATGCTCAACCCGGCAGCTTTGGGGACGCTCTTTAGCGGCGAGCGCCCGGCGCGGCGCAGCGTCAAGGTGCTCGACACGAGCGTGATCATCGACGGGCGCATCGCCGACATCGCCGAGGCCGGGTTCATCGACGGCGTGATGGTGGTGCCGGAGTTTGTACTGCGCGAACTTCAGGTGGTGGCGGATTCGACCGATGGATCGAAGCGCCAGCGCGGCCGCCGTGGGCTGGATATGCTGCAGCGCATGCAATCCAATCCCAATCTCGACGTTCAGATCGTCCCCGACGATTTTCCGTCGATCCGCGAAGTGGATTTGAAGCTGCTGGAGCTGGCCAAGAAGTGGGAAGCCAAGGTGGTCACCAACGATTTCAACCTGAACAAGGTGGCGCACCTGCACCGAGTCGAGGTGCTGAACATCAACGACCTGGCCAACGCGCTCAAGCCCGTGGTGCTGCCCGGCGAGAAGATGAGCGTGCTTATTCTCAAAGAAGGCAAAGAATACAACCAGGGCGTGGGCTATCTCGACGACGGCACCATGGTCGTAGTCGATCACGCACGGCGCATGATCGGCCGCTCAGTGGAGATCTCCGTGACCAGCGTGCTGCAGACCGCCAGCGGCAAGATGATTTTCGGCAAGATGGACGAGAATGGCAAGCCTCTCGAGCCGGTCAAGCCAGGACCGGTCGAGATCGTGCGGTAGTCTTTGAATCGGCAAGACGCTCAAGCATCGGTGTACGAGCAGTTTTGAAAGGGCACGGCTTCAGCCGTGCCGAAGAGATCCTCTATCCTCGATCCCTCCGGCGGGCTTCAGCCCGCGAGGGAGCGCGATCTCGCTGATCTGAATGACAGGTTCGATGTCGGTGTAATTTGGAATGTCGCCCTGCAACTCTGCCATGTGCGGCATGAATGCGCCGGCGAATGCCTCAACCGACTCGCAGGTGATGCCGCAGATCGCCGCAAACGGCGCAGGCTGATCGGGCGCTCCACCACTCACGCCGATCTCGACGGACAATGCTTTGACCGCCGGGCCGAGCAGCCGCTCAGCGAGAGGCATATGCGTGTTGACGTAGTAGTCGGCATCGAAGCGACTGCCAGGCTTGTTGGGGTAAAGAATGCTGACTTTAACCATGCCGTCGGTCCCTCCGGGATTCTCGTAACGACTCATTGCATCCGCAGACCGCTTCAACATCGAGGACGAAGCGATCCAAATCGATCTAATCTGGCAGCCATTCGGTCTGCAAGGCGCTCTTTTACCTCCGGCCACTCCGCGGCAACGATCGAGTAACGCGCCGAATCGCGCGGGGTGAAATCGGCGGCCATGCGGTGCGCGCGCAGGATGCCTTCGAATTTGCCGCCGATGCGCTCGATGGCGGCACGGGAGCGCTGATTGCGCGCGTCGGTATGCAGGCAGACGCGCAGCACTTGCCATACCTCGAAGGCGTGCGTGAGCATCAGCAGCTTGGCTTCGGTGTTGGCGCCGGTGCGGATGGCATCTTGGCTGAACCAGGTGTAGCCAATCTCGCAGACGTCGGGATCGGTCCCCTCATGGCGCGGATGGCCTTCGGGCCAAGCCCAGCGCTCGATATTCCAGAAACGGGTCGAGCCGATCACTGCGTCGTCGGCTGCGCGAATGATTGCGAATGGCACGGCGGTGCCGGCTTGTTGCCAGGCATGGGCTGTCGCGATATATTTTGCTGCTTCCGTCGCGCCTCGGGGAACGGGGCTCCATCGATAGAGTTCGGCATCGCCCGGCGCGGACGCGGCTGCCAGGAAGTCGGTATGGCCGGGCTCGAGCGGGACAAGTCGGACGACGCGGCCCGACAGGATGAAACGATCGTCACTCATGCCTCCAGAATCGCGGATGGCAGCCCGCGCTGTAAATCCCGCACGGGCGATATGAGCGCTATTCGAAGCAACTCCAGACCTCTTCGAGATCGAGGACGAAGCCCTCGACCGGGCCGGAGCCCGCGACCAATTTCACGGTTTCGATGCGCGGCGTCGCGCCGGGTGAGTAGACGTGGACCTGCTTCGCTTCCGGATCAATAAGCCAGGCAAGCTGAACGCCATTGGCGATCCAGAACTCCATTTTGCGTTGCAAGGCAGAGAGGCGGGCGCTCGGCGAGCGTAGCTCGATAACAAAAGCCGGCGCAATGTGGAGAAAGTGGGCGCGGTCTTGGCGCGTAAGGCCCTTCAATTGTTCAGCGGTGATGTACGATGCATCGGGATTGAGCATGGAGCCGTCAGGCAAAAAGAAACCGGCACTCGAATCGCAAACTCGCCCACGCCTGTGCTGAATCCACCAATTGCCGAGTTGCCGGCCGATTTCGTGATTGCCACTGCTGCTTGAACTTCCTGCCGGTGCGTTGACAAGGATCGTCCCCTGCTTCGTGCGCTCGAGAAATGCAGATTCAGTCTTCGCACAAAGGTTCTCGAACTCCTCGTCACTTCAAGGAGGATCGAGCGCTATGTTGCGAGGAAGAGGGGCGGGAATTTCAAGCACAGCAGCGAACATAGTTGGTGCTCCGTCCCATCAGTATTTTCGCACCGTCGGATCGATCTCTTCGCTCCAGGCGCGGATGCCTCCGGCAAGATTGGCGACCTTCGAGTAACCCGCCTGCTTGAGATACTCGGCGATCCGCTGGCTGCGCCCGCCGCTCAGGCACTGCACCACGATCTCGCGGTTGCGATCGATCTCACCGAGGCGCTGGGGCACGTCGTTCTGCGGGATGAGCTTCCCGCCGATGTTGGCGATCTGGTACTCGTACGGCTCGCGCACGTCGAGAATGAAGAGGTCGTCTCCCGCATCGAGGCGACGCTTCAGTTCCTTCACGGTCATTTGCGGAATACCGTTCTTGACTGTCGCGGGCTGGCGCGACTCGGGCAGGATGCCGCAGAACTGCTGGTAATCGATGAGCTCGGTTACGGTCGGATGCGAACCGCAGACGGGGCAATCGGGATTCTTGCGCAGCTTGAGCTCGCGGAAGCGCATGTTGAGCGCATCGACCAGCAAAAGGCGGCCGATCAGCGGCTCGCCATTGCCCAGGATGAGCTTGATAGCTTCGGTTGCCTGAATCACGCCGACCAGGCCGGGCAGAATTCCCAGCACGCCGCCCTCGGCGCAACTTGGCACCAGGCCCGGCGGCGGCGGCTCGGGATAAAGGCAGCGGTAGCACGGCCCCTGCTCGGTGGCAAAGACGCTGGCCTGGCCTTCGAAGCGGAAGATCGACCCGTAGACGTTGGGCTTGCCGAGAAGCACGCAGGCGTCGTTGACCAGGTACCGCGTGGGAAAGTTGTCGGTGCCGTCGGCGACGATGTCGTAGTCTTTGAAGATCTCGAGCGCATTGGCGCTTGAAAGCATGGTGTCGTGCTTGACCACGTTCAGCGCGGGATTGAGCGCCTTAAGCTTCTCTTCCGCCGAGTCGAGCTTCTTGCGCCCGATATCTTTGGTCGAATGGATGATCTGGCGCTGCAGGTTGCTGGCGTCGACCACGTCGAAGTCGACCATGCCAAGGGTGCCCACTCCGGCCGCAGCCAGATAGAACGCCAGCGGCGAACCGAGGCCGCCGGCGCCGATGCACAGCACGTGCGCGGCTTTAAGTTTTTGCTGGCCCTCCATGCCCACCTCGGGCAGGATGAGGTGGCGCGAGTAGCGGGAAAGATCGTCGGCGGAAAGTTCAGGCAGCGTATTTGGGAAAGTCGCAGTCGACATGGATCGGAGTTCTCCGGTCGCTTTCAGTTTATCGAGGCGGTACCGCAACGGACACGGTTTTGAGTATTCCGAGCAAACTGCCGCGGATGGTAGCCTCCTCGGTCGGCGTAAGCGCGGGCAGCGGACCGCCGTCGAGCGCAAAGCTCAAAGTGGATTCGGCAAGATCGAAGCGTAAGCAGAAACCACCGGTCCCGCCGGGCTGTGCGGCAAAGGTCGTGTAAATGTCTTCGCCCATGCCATGCCCTAAACCTGCGTTTTCTGCCGTCATGTGCCAGTACCGGATTCCTCCAAACGTCGCTTCGTCGACTGGGTTCTTTCCATTTGTATCGGGCTGGGCCAGTGCGCGACAGGCCGCCTCATTGGCCACCTGGTGCTCGTCGTAGCCCAATTCCACGCCTTCGAAATGCGTCTTTGGCCAGGATGCGACCCCAGGGAGGGACTTGGTAAAGACGATGCCGCGCAACTGGCTCTCGAATGGGGCATCGGGTGGCGGCGAAATGCTGAGCTGCATGTAAAACGGCTGATGCAGCCCGAATTTCCAGCTCGGCGGATAACGGAAACTGACGCCGATCGACGAATCGCTAAAGACCATATCGGTAGGCGAGGCCAGCGTGACGTACTGTGCATTCAAAGGAGCGGCCGCCGGGGAAATCATGGCGAGCACCAGGAGCTTGATAAACATCGATGTTCTTCTTCCCCACCATCAGGCCCTGCTAGCAGCCACCGGCGATCGACGGAATGATCGACAGCGTATCCTCGGCGTTCACCGGCGAGGCGTCCTTGCCGGGGAGATAGCGCACGTCCTCGTCGTTTAGGTACAGGTTAACAAAGGCGCGGACCTTGCCGTCGCCGTTGAAGAGATGCTTGCGCAGATCAGGGTAACTGGCGGTGAGCGCCTGCAAGGCGCTGGCGACGTTCGGCGCATCGACTTCTACTGCGTTCTGGCCGCCTGCGTAGACGCGCAGCGGAGTGGGAATGTAGATGGTCATGTGCGGTTTCCTCGCCGGCTCGCAGCCGGCTGCCGTTCTTGCGGGATGACGTTGTCGTCGAGATTATCGACGCGAGACTGCCGCGGCCTTCGACCGGCCGCTACATCGCGCGAACTCGACCATCAATGCCCTCATCCTCGAAACACCGCACTTATGGGATTCAAACGCCCGGTCTCCCGATGCTCTCCTCTTCCAAGATGATTGTATCCGGTTCAAAGCGCTTCGTCTCTTCCGTTTCTCCGGCCAGGCGGAAGGAATTTGTGACCGCTGCCTTGCCGTCGGCGACCTCGGTGATGACGTAAGAGCAGCCAATCCAATGCGCTTCGGCAAAATCGGTGGGAGACCATTGCGCCGGGTGGTCGGGGTGCGAGTGGTAAAAACCGGCGATCTCAAGCCCCTGTTGCCGCGCGCCGCGCTCGATCTTCACCAGTTCCGCGGGTGCGATCTGATAACGGTTGTGCGCCGAGTCAGTCCTGGTGTTTCCGGCTGGTATGGATTTTTCGACTCGCCAGCCTTCGCCTGTCGATTTTCCCAAAAGGGCTCCGCAGCACTCGTGCGGATAGGTCTCCTCGCCATGGGCGCGGATGGCGCGGTAGACGGCGCCGGTCAAATGGAGTATGCCCATCCATCATCCTCCCAAAACCGCTCGCTCAGGTATTTGTCCGCCGAATCGGGCAGGATGGTCACAATCACCGCCGAGCGGCCGGCCGCAGCTTGTTCGCGAGCGATCTGGAGGCCTGCCCATACCGCCGCACCCGCTGAAATGCCGACAAGCAGGCCCTCCTCGCGCGCCAGCCGCCGGACCATTTCGTAGGCAGCCTCAGTTTCGGCCTCGAATTGCCGGTCGGCAAGGTGAGGGTTATAAATGGCTGGAACGATGGCGCTTGCCATGTGTTTGAGGCCTTCAAGGCCATGGAACGGGGAATCGGGCTGAACGCTGACGGCCTGGATCGCCGGATTGAACTCCTTGAGCCGCCGTGTTGTGCCCATAAACGTGCCGCTGGTCCCCAGGCCGGCGACAAAATGAGTGACCTTTCCGCCGGTTTGCTCCCAAATCTCGGGTCCGGTGCTGCGATAGTGCGCCAGCCAGTTCGCGTCGTTCGAGTACTGGTCGATGTAGCAGAAACGCTGCGGATCGTTGCCTGCGAGTTCGCGGGCGCGGCGGATGGCTCCATCGGAGCTTTGGTCCGGATCGGTCCACTCCACCTGAGCGCCATAGGCTTTGAGGATTCGCTTCCGCTCAAGCGAGACATTGGAGGGCATGGCGAGCAGCACGGGAAACCCCTCGGCGGCGCCCAGCATGGCCAGAGCAATTCCGGTGTTGCCGCTTGTTGCGTCAAGAAGTGTCTTGCTTGGCGTAAGCAGCCCGCGCGCCTGCGCGTCGCGAACCATCGAAACCACGGCGCGGTCCTTCACGCTGCCGCCGGGATTCAACCACTCGGCTTTGGCCAGCAAAGCGACGCCTTCAAGGCCGCCCCCGACGCGGTCCAGGCGGATCAGCGGCGTGTTGCCGACGCGCTCGACCGTCCTGCGGCCCAATCCAAATTGGTTTTCTCCAATCGACATGGGGAAATTGCAGCGCCCGTCCGGGGTATGCGAGATTGGAGTTGGACCGAGTTTCGCCGATAACGCCTTCAGGTAACCGGTCCCAAGGAATGGACCTCGGCCATGGCCAAGAAATCCCGCAATCCGAACTTCGATCAGATTTTAGACCTTCTACGGGCGCATTCGTTTGATGTCGCTCCCGATACGAGGGTCGCAGGCGGTGTGCTGGTGAGCAAAGGCGGCGTGGGGGCCGTCCTGGCGCCGGCCAAGGATGCGCCGGTTTTTGTCGAGCGGCCGGGGGCGATGATCCGGGGCAAAGTGGCGCGTCTGGTCGACCGTGGCTACCAGAAGTTCCTCGCTACTCCGGAATTCGAGTTGCCGGCAACGGCCTCGCAACTGGAGGCGATTCACCGGTTTAGCGAGGAACTAAAGCAACTGACGGGAGAGATCAGCCTCTACAACGAGTCGCTGGGCACAACCAGCGACCTCTACCAATACGACCGGCTCAAGGGCCGCGAAGCCGCGCATCCGGTGCCGGCGCAACCCTGGAGCATTGAGGCGAATCACTGACCCTACGCACAGCGGAACCCATGGAAGCGGCGACCAAACTCGAAGACCTCGCGGCAGGACAGGACGAACGTCGCCAGGACCCACGGCTTTCCGTCGACGAGCCCGCATCGCTCTTCCTGGTGGACCAAACCTCTTTTTTGGTTTGCCGCATCGTGGAGATCAGTCTCGCGGGCTGTCGCATGAAGCTCGGCGAGCCCTTCGCGTTCGGTGCGTCCCTCCGCGTGGAGGCAATCTTCAAGCTGCGCGGCGTCGCTTTTCGGCTGGCTGCGGTGACGGTGTGGAGCGACGGGAACGCGCATTTGGGAGTTCGCTTTACCGATCTGACTTCGCGTCGGATGGATGAATTGATCGAGGTATTGTGTGAGATTGCCGCCGAGAGCGCCGCCAAGGCTGTCCGGCGTGCCGCGAATCGGCGGGCAGCGGATGAATCCGAGAATGCGTCCGGCGAAAGGCGTATCGGCGATGCTGCCGCGGCATCCGCAACCATTGCGGATTCAGCCGGTCTTCGCGGCAGGGCGGCTCCTTCGCGAGTTTTTCCAGCAACGAAAGAACCAGGATCCCCGGCTGGTGGGCCCAAAAGCGATTCGCATCGAACCGGAATCCAGCCCCCGGCAGAAGCGAAGTTGCCGGCGATGCGCCCGTCAGGCAACTCTGGAACGGCGGCAGAATACGGCGGGGCGAAAGCGCCTGTGGCAAAGCAGGCAGGCCAAGAGCGGCGCTCAGATGTTCGGGTCAGGGTCGAAACTTCGGCAATTGTTCTTTTGGTGAACGTCGGCTCGCGGCTGCGCGGCCGCATTCTCAACCTGAGCTTGGGTGGCTGCCGCATCCGTACCGAAGAGCGCTTTCCAGTCGGCATCTATACGCGCGTGGAAATCGAGTTTCGATTAGAGGGATTGCCCTTCCGCCTGGGAGGAGTGGTCCAGGCGAT
The DNA here is from genome assembly GCA_030040655.1 of Acidobacteriaceae bacterium. GTDB lineage: Bacteria > Acidobacteriota > Terriglobia > Terriglobales > Acidobacteriaceae > Telmatobacter. Next base: position 14,997 of record JASHTH010000739.1, read on the forward strand.
TCAGGACCGCGATTGCGTGGGCATTCGCTTCCTGGACCTGAGCGAACGAAAGCGCCAACAGGTGGAGCAGTTAATGATGGAGCTCGCCGAGTTGCACGCAGAGGAAAATCTCCCTATCCCCGCGCCGGCTCCGGATCGGGGTCCCTCCGCATAGGTCCGCATCGCCGCGACTCGGACCCATCCATCGCACTCTCATGCCGCATTCCGGAGGCTCTGCTGAGGACAAAGCTGGAGGCAAGATCCGTATGGACTCCGGCCTCGTCATCTGCGCCTGCCGGCGATCAGGTTGACGATCAGCAGGATGAGTGCGATGACGAGCAGGATGTGAATCAGGCCGCCCGCAACATGGAGGGCGAAGCCGACGACCCAGAGAATCAAGAGGATGACAAAGATAATCCAGAGAATCGCGAGCATAGGCCTCCTTCGAGCGGGCGTCCGCGATCGAAGGAACGGTTCCTGCGGGCGTCAAAGGGTTCGATGCACAGTGAATTAGGGAAGTCATTCTGGACCGGGTACACTCGCCCGTTCGGCAATCAGCACTGGAATTCCGTCGACGATCGGGTAGAGTCGGCCGCAGCCAACACACTGCAGGCGCGACTCGTCGAGCCGCAACGCACTCAGGCACACGGGGCACGCCAGTTCTTCGAGAATGGCAGGATTCAATGGCGGGGTTTTGCGGTGATCGGCACACATTGGGGAGGACTGCTATTGGACAGTCGCGTCGGGCTGGGCGACGTCGTCCCGCGCGGCGTGGCGGCGATGCGGACGGCCGGCGAACTCCTGTTCGATGCGCTGATTGGTGCCGGCGCGAGCGAACTCGTGGGCCACGCGGATGCCGTTATAGATCGCGTTATCGTTCGAAGAACCGTGGCCGATGATGCAAACGCCCCGCACGCCCAGCAGCGGCGCGCCACCGTACTCGGTGTAGTCGAGCCGGCGACGGAAATTGTTGAAGGCCCGGCGCGAAAGCAGTGCCCCCACCTGCGCCGTCACCGTGCTCTTGAGCGACTCGCGCAATGCGTCGCGTACAAAACGGCCGATGCCTTCGCTGGTCTTGAGCGCGACGTTGCCCACAAAGCCGTCGCAGACGATCACGTCGGCGCTGCCGTTGAAGATGTCGCGGCCTTCGACGTTGCCGATGAATTGAATTGGCAAAGCCTTCAAAAGAGCAAAAGCCTCATGGGTAAGCTCGTTGCCCTTGGTTTCTTCTTCGCCGATGGAGAGCATGCCGACGCGCGGCTGGCGGACTTTGAGCACCGAGCGGGCATACATCTCGCCCATCACCGCGAATTGCTCGAGGTTGTGGGCTTTGCAATCTACATTGGCGCCCACGTCAAGCAGCACGCAGGGATTGCCCTTGGAGGTGGGCATGACCGCCGCCAGCGCCGGCCGGTCGACGCCGGGCAGCGCGCCCAGCACCATCTTGGCCGTAGCCATGGCCGCGCCGGTGTTGCCGGCTGTCACGAATCCAGAAACTTTGCGCTCGTGCACCAGCTTGAGGCCGACGCGCATGGAGCTATCGCGCTTGGAACGCACGGCGTGCGCGGCCTTTTCGCTCATCCCGATGCGTTCGGTGGCATGGTGAATCGTGATCGGCAGGTCCTCGTCCTGCAGATAATCGTCGAGCAGGTCGCGTAGTTCCGGCTCCGGGCCGATCAGATGTACGTGGACCGGCAGCGCACGGCAGGCGAGGATGGCGCCGCGCACCTCCGGCTCGGGAGCCTTGTCCGATCCAACCGCGTCCAGGGCGATATCAATGAGCATGGGCAGGCGAAGTTACCTGGCGGTTTCTTCCACGTCGAGAACGGCGCGGCCCTTGTAGGCTCCGCACTTGGGGCAGGCGCGATGCGGCGCTTTCTTTTCATGGCAGTTCGGGCATTCGCTCAGGCCCGGTCGGCTAAGAAAGTCGTGAGCGCGGCGATTGGCGGTGCGGCGAGCCGAGTGGCGCCGCTTGGGATTCGGCATGACAAGAAATCCTTTCGTTTCCCGATCCCTCTTGCGGTTCCGCCGAGCCAGGCAATTCGTGACTAGCCGACATGCTTCTCGGGATCGAGCGCCCCCGTCCGGGGTTGAGTTTTCAGGACTTGATCCGACTGCGGAGACCGGACAGCGCTTCCCAGCGGGGGTCGCTCTGATTCTCCTCGCAATGGCATGACTGGTTGTTGCGGTTGACGCCGCAGTGCGGGCAAAGTCCTTTGCAATCGGGCTTGCACAGCGTCCTGACCGGCAGAGATAAAAGCACCTGCTCCCGCAGCACATCGGCAAGCCACAGACTGTCCCTTTGATAATAACCGATTTCGGTTTCGGGCGCGGTGATCGACCGCTCGGGCGGGCCAGCGTCGGCGCCGACCGGACGGAAGATCAGGTCGAATTCGGCGGCCAGCGGAATCTCCACCGGCTCGATGCAGCGCGCGCAGGGAACATGGAATTTGCCCGAGAATCCGCCGCGCAGGCGGATGTCGGAAACAATCTCTTTGGGCCCGCGATGCTCGTGGAGCACTTCAGCGCGGCCGGTGGCTGCCAAGCCTCCGGCTTGCTCAACCTCATTGCCGAAACCGACCACGCCCGGGGCCAATTCCAGATCGAAATCGATCGGCTCGCGTTCAAGATCGCTGAGTTTGAATTCCATCAGATGAGCCTATAGCATTTT
>JASHTH010000740.1 GCA_030040655.1 Acidobacteriaceae bacterium
GCAGCAGGCTGGTGGCATCGAGATTGTGCTCCAGAGAAAAGCCCGCTTTGAGGAGCAGGCTGCCGTGGACGTAATCGAGCGACTCCTGGCCCTCGAAGAGGCGCTCGTCAGGATAGCTGCCCGCTCCGAAGCGCGCCGGATTGCCGATGGTGAACCCGTAGCGCGAGTCGACGACGATCTGCGGCAGCTGCCCCCACACGTTGCCGTTCAGAAATGCCTGCTCGAAGGATGAAGGTGCCTCGGGCCGCGTCGATAACACGTCGCGCCCCCACGAACCTTGCGTGGTGGCGAGCAGGTCGGGCGTGAGAAACGCTTCCCAGCGCGCGAGAGCCCATTGCTCGTTGGCGTGGCTGGCGCCGAAGCTATGGTTGCCGTAGGTTTCCGAGAGCCGGGATAGACCTCCGCCGGGCGAGTTCCACAGCGCGCCGATGCCCTCGAAGGTGAAGCGGTGGCGCTCGGCAACGCGCCAGTCGATGCGCGCGAAGCCCACCTGCTGCGCGGCGGTGCGCGGCGCCGGCCCGAGCAGGTTGTCGAGTGTCTGGAGCGCCTGCGAATACGCGGCCAGACCTTCGGCGACAGGGTTGGCGCTGCTCAGGCCGAGACGCGCGGCCAAAACCTGCGCATCGTCGTTCGAGGGCTGGGCAAAGAACTCGCTGGGATGGCGCACTGTGGCGAGACCTGGATCGTTTCGCAGGAAGCCGTCGAGCGCCCCGAACCAAAAAAGCTTGTCGCGGCGGATGCGGCCACCGACGCCTGCGCCAAACGTCAGTTCATGGTCGGGAGGCGTGTAAGCGATGGGCGTAAACGTTGGCGTAGTTAGCTCGGTCGCCGGCGCGGTCTGCTGCACCCACTGCGTGAAGGGATTCTGCGCGCCCCACGAGTTCTGCCGGTCGAAGAAGAATGCCTGGCCGTGGAGGGCATTTTCGCCGCTGCGCGTTTCGAAATTCATGGACCCGGCAGCGGCGCGATCGGCATCTGCCTGTGCGTTGCCCGCGGCCAGTTGCACCTCGCGAATGGCGGTCTGGCTCATCGCCGGACCGCCGAGAGTCGCGCCCCGGCCTTGCGCGAATGCCGAGCCGATCTGGCTTTGATCGGTCTCAGCCTCGGTCGCTTTTCCCGTCGCGCCGAAGGCAAGAGTGCGCGAGGCGCCGTCAATGGTAATCTCGGCGGGAGCCTGGTTGTCGCCGCGCAGCACCGTGGTGGAATCGGCGGGCGAGGGCGCGGCAGCGGCGGGCGTATCGAAGGTGAAGTCCTGCCAGTGGCGCCCGGTGAGCGGAAGCTGCTGCAGCTGCTCCGCAGGCAGCACGGTACTCACGACCTGCGTGGCGGGTTCGATGTCGTGATGGGCTGCTTTGACCAATTCGCGCCGCGGCAGCTCCAGCTGAATGGCAGCTTGCACGCGTGCCTCGTGGCCCGCAGAGACGATGATGCCGTCGACCTGGCCGCGGCCCAGGCGAGGACTGTCGGCTTCGAGTGTGTATTCGCCGGCAGCGAGCCCGGTAAATCGGTAGACGCCATTCTTGCCGCTGGTGGTGCGCATCTCGGCGCCGGTCGATTCGTTGCGCAGCATGATCGTTGCGCCATCGAGCGGCGTCGCGTACCAGTCTGTGAGCTTGCCGGCCAGCGATCCGGAAGATTTTTGCGCTGTGGCCGCAGTTGCGGCGCAGAGCAGCACGAGCGCCATCGTTGCAATATTCTGTCGCAGGAATCCTGCCATCGAGAGCACCTCTCGCGGCAGATCGTGGAGAGCCTTAGTTCACATTTGCCCCGGCCCGCTCTGGCGGCAGGTGCGGTCTGAATTGGGGCGGGAGAGTATTGCTAGAGATTCTAGCGCCGGTTGCGCGTTCGGTAAACTGGAAAAAGCAGGGAATCGGGATTGAGGAATAGCGAACAGGAAACAGAGATCAGGGGCGGAGCCCGGACGTTTCAGAAATGATTTGAGGTATCCTTGGTTACCCCTCGACTGCCATTACGCATGGTCCTTCGAAAGCCGAGGGTCCGGAAGTTCCCTAGCCCCTATTCCCTAATCTCTGTTCCCTAATCCCTGTTCCCTGCCTTTCCATGTTCATCGACGAAGCCAAAATCCGCGTAAAGGCCGGCGACGGCGGCAACGGCTGCATGGCCTTTCGCCGCGAAAAGTTTGTGCCGCGCGGTGGTCCCTCGGGAGGCGATGGCGGACGCGGCGGCGACGTCATTATGCAGTCGAGCGAGCGCCACAACACGCTCATTCACTTCCGCTACAACCCGGAGTACAAAGCCCAGCGCGGCGAGCATGGCATGGGCTCGAACTGCACCGGATCGGACGGCGATGCCGTCGTGCTGCAGGTGCCCGTCGGCACATCGCTCTATGACCAGCAAACCGGCGAGCTCGTCTATGACTTCGGCGAACCCGACGAGCGCTTGGTAATCGCGCGCGGCGGCCGCGGCGGCCGCGGCAACCAGCACTTCGCCACCAGCACGCATCAGGCCCCACGCGAGCACGAGCTGGGCCGGCCGGGCGAAGAGCGTTTCTATCGCCTTGAACT